>JAIRSA010000012.1 GCA_031255695.1 Eubacteriales Family XIII. Incertae Sedis bacterium
ATGCTTCTGCTGAACTGCCTGCTCACACTCGCGGCCATCGTAGGGATCATCTATTTTGCTGTGCAGACTGTGCAGGCGGGGGATGGGCGCATACAAATGCCTACAGAAGCCTTCTGGGCCATGGTGCTATATGTATTGCTCATTTCGCCGATGCTTTTCGCCGGCCTCAAAATCCTAAAGCCCAACGAGGCATACGTCCTGACCATATTCGGCAAGTATTACGGGACGCTCAAGGGGCCGGGGTATTTCTTCGTGAACCCCTTCACATCCGCGACCAAGCCCGGCATGGAGAGCGGGGCGCATCAGGGCATGAACCTGGAAATCGTCCTGAAGGGCGCCAGCAAGGGTGAAACCGAGACGCCTGTAAAGGCAGTGAGCAAGAAGATATCGCTTAAGGCCATGACGCTCAGCAACGAGAAGCAGAAGATAAACGATCTCATGGGCAACCCCATAGAGATAGGCATTGTCGTGATCTGGCGCGTCGTGAACACGGCCAAGGCGGTGTTCAACGTGGACAACTACAGCGAGTTCCTGTCCATACAGTGCGATTCGGCGCTGAGGAACATAGTCAGGCTCTATCCATACGACATACCGGGGGACGACGACGAGGGCTCGCTGCGCGGAAGCAGCCAGGAGGTCGCCGACAAGCTTAAAGTGGCAATACAGGACAAGGTGCATGTAGCCGGGCTGGAAGTGCTGGAGGCCAGGATCACGCATCTGGCATACGCGCCTGAGATAGCCGCGGCCATGCTCCAGAGGCAGCAGGCGGCGGCGATCATAGACGCAAGGGCGGCGATCGTGAAGGGGGCGGTCGACATGGTGGATATGGCGCTGACGCAGCTCAGCGAAAACGGCATAGTAGAGCTGGACGAGGAGAGGAAAGCGGCAATGGTGAGCAACCTGCTCGTAGTGCTGTGCGGGAACAAGGACGCGCAGCCCGTGGTCAACAGCGGCTCGATATATTAAACCTAGGCGCGGCAGTGATTGAAAATGGGCAAGAAGGAAGACGAGAAGAAACAGATCCCGCTTAGGCTGTCGGCAAGCCTGTACAAGGAACTGGCAGCTTGGGCGGAAGACGAATTCAGGTCTGTGAACGGGCAGATCGAATATCTGCTGACAGAATGCGCCAGAAAACGCAGGAAGCGCAGCGCAGGCCCGCCGGCCGAATAAAGCTGGCGAGGCGCATGCCACAATGCCTGCCGGCCGAATAAAGCTGGCGAGGCGCCTGCCACAATGCCAGCCGGCCGAATAAAGCCGGCAAGGCGTCTGTCACGATGCCCGCCGCGCCAATAGGGGATTGCCGCAGCGCCGGATTCGTGCTAATATTATCATATTGGCAAATGCAACAGGACAAAGGAGCATTCGATGTGTATAGCTTTGCCCGGAAGGGTCGTATCGATAAATGGCAATGAGGCGCAGGTCGATTTCAGCGGCAACCTCATGAATATCAATATAGGGATCGTCTCGGCGGCGCCGGGGGACTACGTGCTGACGCACGCCGGCTGTGCCATAGAGGTCATGATGAAAGAAAAGGCGGAAGAAATACTCTCGATCTTCGCGGATCTGGAGTGATGCTGCCCCTGGGCGGGACCGGCCGCAGCGCATGGCCGGAGAAAGAAAGGCGCGGCGCGGGCGGCGCCATACGAGGCAGCGATATGGGAATGGAGGGGATAGCCGCATACCTCAGGGACTACAGCGGCGACGGCATCAAAATAATGGAAGTCTGCGGGACGCATACGGCCGCAGTCTTCAAGAACGGCATCCGCAGCCTGATATCGCCCAAGATACGGCTGATTTCAGGGCCGGGATGCCCTGTGTGCGTGACGCCGGCGGCCTTCATCGACCGGTGCGTAGGCTACGCGATGCGCCCCGGCACTGCCGTCCTGAGCTTCGGCGACATGCTGAAAGCGCCCGGCACGGAGAAAAGCCTTGCCGGGATCAGGGGGGAAGGCGGCCATGTGGAGATGATATATTCGCCGCTGGAGGCGGTCGCGCGGGCGCGCGCCAATCCGGGGACTGAATACGTGCTCGCGGCTGTCGGATTTGAGACGACATTGCCCATCTATGCCCTCGTGCTGGAAAGCGCGGCCATGCATGGGCTGGAAAACCTGAAGCTGGTGACCGCGCTGCGGGCGGTCGAGCCCGTCCTGGACTGGGTGGCGCTCAATGAAGAGGGTATAGACGGCTATATCTGCCCCGGCCATGTCGCGGTAATCACCGGGATGGCGCCGTTCGGGCGGCTTGCGGAGAAGCATTCCAAGCCTTTCGTGGCGGCCGGCTTCGATGGGGAGCAGCTGCTGGCGGCGATTTACGCCATAGCCAGGATGACAGAGACCCTGCGCGGCGGGCGTGCGCCAAGCCAGGCACTCAAGGGGGCGGGCGGCCCACGCAGCGGCCTGGATGTAGCGCTGGGATCCCCAAACGGCCACGGTCCGCTGTGCCGCAATATCTATACGGCTGCGGTGAGGGAAGAGGGCAACATCAAGGCGCGCAGTCTGTATGACAAGTATTTCGAGCTCGGCGCCGCCCATTGGCGGGGCCTGGGCAGCCTGGACGGCTCCGGCTACTATATAAAAGAAGAATACGGGCGCTTCGACGGCGGCGGGCGCGGGCTGGACTATGATGCCAGCCTGCCCGAAGGATGCCGCTGCAGCGACATAATCATGGGCAGGCTCGATCCGGATCAATGCCCGATGTTCGGGCATGGCTGCCGGCCGGACAAGCCGTTCGGCCCATGCATGGTTTCATCAGAGGGCGCCTGCGGCGTCTGGTATCAGAATAGGTAGCGCCAGAACAGGGCGCAGGGGCTTCGGTGCCTGCGGGGGATTCTCCGGGCGGAAGCTTCAGCGCCTACGGGGGCCGCCCGGCGCCAGAACAGGGCGTGGGGCTTCAGCGCCAGCCGGGGCCGCCCGGACATCCACAACGGGGGCAATTATGAAAATAACAGCTGCGCACGGCAGCGGTGGCAGGGATTCTGCCCACCTTATGGAAGAAATATTTGGCAAGAGGTTCGCCAACCCCATACTCGACAAGATGGAGGATGCGGCGATCCTCCACATGCGTGGGGATATTGCCATGAGCACTGACTCTTTCGTGGTCACGCCGCTCGAATTCAAAGGCGGCGATATCGGGAAACTCAGTGTATGCGGCACGGTGAACGATCTGCTGGTGATGGGCGCCACGCCTGAATACATGACATGCGGGTTCATCCTCGAAGAAGGGCTGGACATAGAGCTGCTCGACAGGATCGCGGCCTCCATGGCGGCCATGGCCGCAGAGGCCCGCGTGACGATAGCGGCAGGTGACACGAAGGTGATCGGCGGGGCAGGAGGCCTTTACATCAACACGACGGGGATAGGCCACGTGCCTGAAAGCCGCAGGGTAAGCGCCTCGTCATGCAGGCCGGGGGACGTGGTCATCCTCTCGGGCGGGCTAGGGGAGCACCATGCCTGCATCCTAAGCGCCAGGATGGGCGTCTCGAACACGATTGAGAGCGATTGCGCCTACCTGGGCGACGTAACGGAGGCGCTGTTCGCTTCGGGCGCGGAACTGCGGGCTATGCGCGACGTGACGCGCGGCGGGCTGGGCACCGTCCTGAACGAAATAGCCGCCAGCTCGCGGTGCCGGATCGAGCTTGAGGAAGACACGATACCGGTCAGCAGCGCAGTCGCGGGCTTCTGCGGCCTCATGGGGCTTGACCCCCTGTATATGGGCAATGAAGGGAAACTGGTCGCGGTAGTGGGGCCGGAAGGCGCCGAAGAGGCGCTGGCCGCAGTAAGGCGCACGCCCCATGGCCGGGGCGCGGCGCTGATAGGCCGGGTCGCGGCGCCGGCAGACGGCGTTTCGGCGCCCGGCGGCGCAGCCCCAGGCGGCAGCGGCACAAGGCCAGCAGGCGGAGGTTCAACGCCTAACGGCAGCGCGGGCAAAGCGGGCGTATACATGAAAACCAGGCTGGGCGGGACCAGGCGCATAGATGTGCTGTATGGGGAAGGCCTGCCGCGCATATGCTGACAGCAGGCGCTAGAATATTCTATGGGGAGTTG
>JAIRSA010000062.1 GCA_031255695.1 Eubacteriales Family XIII. Incertae Sedis bacterium
AAGGTCAGAAAGTAACGTTTGACACTGAACCCGATCCAAAGAATAGCAGTAAGCTGCGGGCTGTCAATGTCAACGTAGCATAGAGCCTAAACGAAGAAAGCCGCATATCCCCCGCATGTGTCAGAATGGAGGGTATGCGGTTTTTTATTTTCGTGCAGCGGACTTATTACGGAGGGCACAGCACAATGAAACGGATAATAACCATAAGCCGCGAATTCGGCAGCGGCGGCCGCCTCATAGGGAAGCTTGCGGCCGAGCGCCTCGGCATCGCATTCTACGACAAGGACCTTATAAAACTGCTCGCAAACGAAAGCGGGCTTGCCGCCGACTACATACGCGGAATCGACGAGATATTCTCGGCGCGCGTCCCGCTGAACTTTTCGGCAGGCGACATTTTTTCCTACACTGCGTTCTCGACTGAGACCATGTCGCTGCAGGATCACATACATGTGATCCTTGGGAATATCGTCAACGGCATTGCCGAACGCGAAGCCTGCGTCATTGTCGGGCGCTGCGCCGACTATATACTGCGTGACAGGGGGGACTGCCTGAACGTGTTCGTCCACGCCTCGCCTGCCAGCAAGCTTGAACGTATAACAAAGGAATACAAGGTCCCCGAAAAAAACGCGCTGAAAGAGATGGACAAGATCGACAAGGCGCGGGCCGGCTATTACAAGTACTATTCCGGGCAGCCGTGGGGGCTCGCGAGGAATTACCACCTTTCCCTGAGCAGCAGCACCTTCGGCCTCGAAAACTGCGTGGAAATGATCGCGAAAGCGGCCGGGATTCTCTAGCCCACCCGCCTATGCAAGGCAGATATGACACAGCGCCTGTGTCCCTAAGGGCCACAGGCGCTGCGCCAGAAAAAATCGTCTCTACTTCAACTGCCTTGAAATAGACCAAAATATAGGATAGGCAAGCTCTTGCCAAAACGCCCGGGTAAAGGGGAAGAAAACTCAGGCGCTCACTGCGCGGCACGAACCCGCCAAGGTACGCTGCTTATCGTTATTAAATACTTGTTAATATTCGTGGTTCCAATATCTGCCGGGTGTCAAGCTAACATTGCATAAATGTAATAATCTGCCTGTAAATATTCGACTTTTCCCACGTATTTGCTATATATATCTTCTATATAAATAATTCTATACTAAAATAAAGCAAATGTCTATAGCGTAAACGAATATTTTTTTGAATTTTTTCAACAAGCTTACTGCAAAGCCCTGACTGGCGCGGTAGATGCGGCGGCACGGTCCCCGGCAGGCTATAGGACGCCTCAGCCTACGGCCGCACTGTATGACGCGCAAGAAAGAAATCACTTGACATTTGACCTCCAAACCAATATGATGGTTCTATGGTACGCATTGTGCCGACAAAAACAATGAAACTAGGTCTAGCTGTATATGGATAAAGTCTTAGCAAAAGAAGCCCAGCGGAACGTGGGGCTCTCTGCCCGCAACGCAGTCGGCGCCGAATCGGCCCGCCGTTTCAGCAGGGCTATCTGTGAAAAACTGATAGCTGATCCCGTATTCATGGAATCCGGGATCATACTTTCATACTATCCCGTCGGAGGGGAAGTGGATACTGGCTTTTTTAACTCCCAGGCCGTGCGCATGGGCAAGCGCGTCGCGTTCCCGATCTGTTATAGCGATGGGCATATGGCCGCAGCGATACCGGCTGCGCCGGATGGATGGGAGACAGGGCTGTACGGCATCCAGGTGCCCCTGCAGGACTGTTCCCACATAATCGACGCCTCCGAGATCGATCTGGCGATCATCCCCTGTGTCGCTTTTGATGGGGCTACAAGGGCGCGGATCGGCCGTGGCGCTGGATATTACGACCGATACCTCCCCCTTTGCGCCAAGGCCGTCAGCATTGCCGTGGCCTTTGACGCCCAACGGATCGACGGCATATGCAGCGACGCTTGGGACATCCCTGTGGACGCCGTCATCACTGAGATCGGGCGGTATTGAGCGGACGCGGCATTGGATCCTTGGAATGCCGCAAAAATGAGGGTATGGCGGCATCGAAATGCGGCAAGGCGGCGATGGGGCGGCATGGCATTGCACGGCGGCAGAACGGCGATGGCGGCATGGCATTGCACGGTGGCAAAACGTCGATGGGGCGGATTTGGACGGCAGCAAAGCGGCTAGAGGGCGGCATGGCGGCAGGCCAGTGCCTCTGCATCCGTTTTGCCAAGCCATTTTGTAAGGCAGGAGGCGCACTTTATGGCAAAGAGCATGACAGGCTACGGACGTGGCGAATTCTCGGACGGCAAAAGATCCGCCGTCATCGAGATCAAATCGGTGAACCACAGGTACTGCGAGGTCACGGTCAGGATTGCCCGCAGGTACGCCTTCGCCGAAGAGCACCTCAAATCCATTGTCAAGGCCAGCGTGAAACGCGGCAAGGCCGATCTGAGCGTCACCATCGACAATATCACAGAGGGCGATGTCAAAATAAAGCTTAATATGGCGGCTGCAGAGCAGTATCACGCCAATCTGCGTGAACTTCAGGATCGTTTCGGCCTAAGCGGCGGGATCGATCTGCATGCATTGGCGGCAATGCCCGATGTGATGAGGCAGGCGCCTGACATCGACGACGAGGCCGAGTTGCTCAGGCTGCTGGAACAGGCGCTGCGGCCCGCGCTTGAGGGTTTCGACGCGATGAGGCGCGCGGAAGGCGCCAAGCTTTCGGCGGACATACTGGCGCGTGGGCAGCTGATCGAGGGCTGGGCGTCGGAGATGGAGCAGTTCGCGCCTGACATCGTGCTTGCCTATGCCGAAAAGCTGCGGGAACGCATCCGTGAGCTTATCGGGCAGGAAGCCGAGCTGCCGGAAGAGCGGATAGCCATCGAGGCCGCCATCTTCGCCGACAGGATCAATATCACCGAAGAGCTGGTGCGGCTCAAGAGCCATATCTCGCAGCTCAGGACATTTATGCAGGAAAAGTCCGGCGCCAACGGCAAAAAGCTTGACTTTCTGGCACAGGAACTCAACCGCGAAGCCAACACCATAGCTTCGAAGGCGAACGATATAAGGGTCACCAACTTTGCGCTCGAAATAAAGAGCGAGGTGGAAAAGATCCGGGAACAGATCCAGAATATAGAATGAGCCGCTGGGCTGGCGCGGGCGCTAAGGAGCGCCGCCGGGCGCAGCTTTGCCGTGGTTTGGCGCTGGTGCTGGAAATGGCGCGGGCGTGGGTGGCTTGAATGCCGCCGTGGCGTGGCGCGGGCGCTGGCATCGTGGGGCGGCATCGGCGCTAAAGAGCGCCGCCGCAGCGCCGCCTAGGCGTGGCGCGGGTGCCTGAAATGGCGCGGGCGCCGGGTACGGTTTCAGCGCACACAAAACCTTGCCATGCGCTACGTGCGCTGGCATCTGCCGGACATGCTCCGGCTCCGCATCCTGTATTTAAGCTTCCGCTACAGCGAGCTCCGGCTCTGCCTGGGTCTCAGGCACGTCCGCAGGCGCCCTGAAAAGCCCGACGTATTTGGGTATGGCTGCCAAGTCGCCTATGTTCTCAAGCGCCTTCTTCCTCCCCAGATCGTTCAGGCTGTTGAAGGCATGGAGCAGGTGCAGTATGTCATCTCCGTACTTAGACTGGATCTGCTCGATAACCTTCGCTTCGCTTGTCAGCGTAGCGCCATTGTTGAACGTAGTATCCCAATTCGCGAATTGCCTGAGACTTTCAGATGACAAGGATTCCTCCATCTCCAGTAAGGCAGCCAGGTTTATCTGGAAGAGCCTAGCGAGCTCTTTCAGATTGTCTTTTTTGATGTTCCTGACAGCTCCGCTCTCCCATTTCTGGACTGCGGCTTTGTTGACCCCAAGCTTTGCCCCTAGTTCCTCTTGCGTCATATCCAAGCGTTTCCTATGGTACTTGATCAATTCACCTGTTTTCATTTGAACATCCACCTTTCCAACTTTCCAAATTCGTTGGTCGATACAATTCTAACACAGGAAAATTAAAATATCAAGGTAAAATTTCATTATGGCGAAATTGATTTAGGAATCGCTTGATAGTGTTCCAAGTGCGGCAATATAATATCAATATCGCCAAACGATACGGACCTAGAAGCCCCGGCCGCCACAGGCAGGGCATTTTCAGGCAGCATGGCGGCCACGCGGCCCCCGAAGCCCTGCCCCTTCATGGCCGCCTTGAATTCGCGCAGCCTGAAGGGATCCTCGACAGCTAAAGATGCGCAACTTTTTCGTAATATAGAATTTCAGAACCCGGAATCTTAGAACGTCACCCCGTCCGCAATGCCACATCTAATGAGTTGATTTTGCATTGCAAATGGTGTATGGTATATGTGCAATGAAATGCGGAAGGAGATTAAATGCTATGGCTAACACAACAAATTTTAGCGTCCGTATGGACAGCGATATCAAACAACAGTGCGAAAATTTATATGGAGAGCTGGGAGTCAACCTGACAACCGCTATCAACGTTTTTCTGCGCCAGTCTCTTCGCGCCGGAGGTTTCCCATTTGATGTCCGATTGGAGCGCCCCAACAAGGAAACGGTTGCCGCAATGCTTGAAGCAGAGCGGATCGCACGCGACCCAGGCGTGAAACGCTATTCCGACGTCGAGGAAGCGCTTCGGGAGCTGAAACGATGAATCTTGATATCATCTGGACGGCCTAGTTCAAAAAAGATTACAAGCTGGCAATTAAGCGTAACCTTAACATTGATCTGTTAGATGATATCATCCGATCGCTTTCGAAAGGCAAAACGCTTCCGGAAAACAACAAAGACCATGCCCTTGCGGGCAACTGGACCGGCCATAGAGAATGCCATATCATGCCAGATTGGCTTCTGATCTATCGCGTAGACGACGGTGCGTTTGTGCTCACGCTATCTCGCACGGGCACACACAGCGACTTGTTTGGCAGCTAGTCCATGGGGGCATAAAGTTTTCACGGCATGCGACAATTCGTGACGTCTCCGGCGTCACCCCGTACGCAATGCCACACATGGCGGGTGGCGACCAGCGCCGCCGCCCGCCATGCGGCCGCTGCTATTCTTCGAACAGCGCCGTCGAGAGGTAGCGCTCCCCCGTATCCGGCAGTATCACTACGATATTTTTCCCGGCGAATTCCGGGCGTTTGGCCACTTCGGCGGCAGCCCACGCCGCCGCTCCGGACGATATCCCCACCAGCAGGCCCTCAGCCTTCGCTATCTCGCGCCCTGTCTGGAAGGCGTCGTCATTCTTCACGGCGATGATCTCATCGTATATGCCCGTGTCCAGCGTGTCGGGTATGAAACCCGCGCCGATCCCCTGTATTTTGTGCGGGCCCGCCTTGCCTTCAGAGAGCACCGGCGAATCGAACGGTTCCACGGCCACAATCCTTATGCCTGGGTTCTTTTCCTTCAGGAAAGCGCCTGCCCCTGTAATGGTCCCGCCCGTACCTATGCCGGAAACGAAGGCGTCTACCTTGCCGCCCGCGCCCTCCCATATCTCTGGGCCCGTAGTCTCCCTGTGAATCCTGGGATTGGCAGGGTTCACGAACTGGCCTGGGATGAATGAGCCCTGGGTGGCCGCCGCCAGTTCCTCGGCCTTCGCTATGGCGCCCTTCATGCCCTTGGCGCCCTCAGTCAAGACCAGTTCCGCCCCAAGCGCCTTGAGCAGCTTGCGGCGCTCGATGCTCATCGTCTCAGGCATGGTTAGGATGATCCTATAGCCCCTGGCTGCGGCGACCGCCGCGAGCCCTATGCCTGTATTCCCGCTGGTCGGCTCGATTATGACCGCCCCCGGCGCGAGCCTGCCACTCTTTTCCGCATCCTCTATCATTGCCTTCGCGATGCGGTCTTTAATGCTGCCGGCCGGATTGTAGTATTCGACCTTCGCAATGATGTTGGCAGCCAGACCCTTGGCCTTCGCGTAACCATTTAGCTGCAGCAGCGGGGTATTCCCAATAAGATCTGTAAGGCTATTGGCAATATTCGACATCGTTGTTTTGCACCTCCTTTTTATATTATGTTCACTTCGATTTCTGATATTTCATATATGTTTTATATGATATTCTGATTTTACCCTAACCAGCCCGGCTTGTCAATAGGCTTGGGCCAAATAAATATAATTATTTGCAAATTTGCAAATAAACCACCCCGCAGCAAGACTACGGGGTATTGGGAATGTGGGGTGGTTTGTTACGAGAGGATTAGGAGTGGGTTCAATACCCGTCGCGGGAAAAAGGAAGCGCAGTAAACTGCGGGGTATTGAACCCGTTTTACGTAATAAGAACTTTTGTTCTTGCACCTGCTCCGGCTTATATGCTATAATTGATCAGACGGAATCACTATCGTGACGCGAGGGATGACAATGGCGATCAATAAAGACAAACCTGATCTCTGGCAATCGGATATCCGTAAATCCGTGGATTTCTACAACACATGGTTTATGGAGTTCGCCCCCAAAGCTTTCAGGGAAACCCGGACAGCAACAGCAATGCAGATCGAGGATGCAATCGCCAAAACAAATATGTTGACGGATATCAGCGCCGACATCCTGCATAAATACCCCGAAGTATTGCCGATGCTCAGAATGTCCACATGTCCCCCCATCGCTCGCGAACGCCTTACTGGCTTGGCGCACGTACCAAAAAATATAATCCAGTCTATGGAAAAAGACAGCCGGATACCCCCGTTGATGGATTTGAATGCGCTTTCAGAAAATCTGGCCCGCATAGTCACAATCATAAATAAAATGATAGACCTTGATGTCTTCGTTTGGCTTGGGCGCCCAAAACCTCCGACACGCGACGAAATCAGCAGGGCGGCCAGGATCATAGCAGACAGGCTGTGCGGCTCGGTATCTGAACCGCTCATCAGAAACGCCCAAGAAAAACGCCAGTTGGCATCTGTCGAAAAATGGCTCATTGCAAGATGATACCGCAAAACAGAAAACGATGGCGGATTTGACTATATGGAGCCCGGCACGTTCTCATTCCATACAAATATCCCTGTGAAAAACCCTGAGGGGGACAAGACCAATGTTTCCGTCGATATTGTCATTTTGCCGCTCTCCGCAAACAAAGGCGATTTCCCTTTGTTTATTGAAGCCAAGTCCGCAGGAGACTTTACAAATGTAAACAAAAGGCGAAAAGAAGAAGCGCAGAAAATGGGGCAATTAAAAAGCTCTTATGGAGACGCCGTGAATTATGGGCTGTTTCTGAATGGCTATTTTGATTCAGGCTACCTTAGATATGAATCGGCTGAAGGGATTGACTGGGTCTGGGAACACCGGATCGATGATTTAGGGCTATACGGGTTGTAATCTATGAATAACGAAGAATCAAGGATACTATTGCAGGCGGAATTGGATTCCGGAAAAACGATCGCCCAGCGCAGAGAGCTGGGTCAGTTTTCGACGCCATCGGCGCTTGCCGGCGAGATTGTTTCTTTCGGGCTCGGCTTGCTGCCTGAAGGAAGGGTGCGCTTCCTCGATCCGGCGCTCGGCACAGGCGCATTTTATTCAGCATTGCTCAGGCAGGCCGAAGAAGCGCAGATCGAACATGCAACGGGGATTGAAATAGACGCCCATTATGCAGGCCCTGCCACCGAGCTATGGGCTGATACGCCAATCCATATCACAATTGGGGATTTCACTGAATTGCCACCCGAAGACAGATACAACCTAATAGTATGCAATCCGCCATATGTGAGGCACCATCTGATAGGCGGGAAAGAGCGTATAAGGATCCGGACTAAACAGTTTTCTGGCATTGATCTGTCTGGCCTTGCGGGCCTGTACTGCCATTTCATGCTCCAATCCGTCAAATGGATGGCTCCCGGCGGGATCGCTGGATGGCTGATACCCAGCGAGTTTATGGATGTGAACTATGGCAGGGAAGTGAAGAAGTTTCTTCTAGAGAATGTAGAGTTATTACGTATCCATCGCTATAATCCGAACAATGTGCAGTTCCACGATGCGCTAGTCTCTTCAGCGGTCATCTGGTTCCGCAACCGAAATCCCGCTGCCGAAAGGGCTGTGACATTCTCATATGGCGGGCAGCTTGCTTCACCGGACATCTCCAGGGAGATACCGGTATCCGAATTGCGGAGCGAAACGAAATGGTCGCGGTTCCCTTTGAAAGGCGCACGCGCGCAGGGCGCGCATATGGCCGTATTGGGAGACTATTTCACTGTCAAGCGCGGCATAGCGACTGGCGGCAACAACTTCTTTATTCTGGAAAAAAACAGGCTGGAAGAACTTGGCCTGCCACGCGAAGTGTTCCGCCCTGTCCTGCCCAATGCACGGCGCTTAAATACGGAAGAAATACTTGCTGACGCTTTGGGCAATCCAATACTGGAATCGGAGCTGTTCTTGCTTGACTGCGCCTTGCCGGAAAGCGAGATTCAAGTGAAGTTCCCGAAATTGTGGGCGTATTTGCTTACGGGCAAGGACACGGTAGCCAATGGATATCTGTGCAAATCCAAAAAATGCTGGTATTCTCAGGAGCGGCGCGAGGCGCCACTGTTCCTGTGCACCTATATGGGCAGGGAACGCAGGCGGTCCAATCAGGCGTTCAGGTTTATCCTTAACCACTCGGATGCCACTGTTACAAACTGCTACCTCGCGATATATCCCAACAGTGCCATGAAAAGATTCCTGCAAGGGCACCCCGAATCGCTGTATGCGGTCTGGAATATAATGAATCAAATCGATCCGCAGCGCTTCATCGATGAAGGGCGGGTTTATGGCGGCGGCTTACGGAAGGTAGAACCCTCCGAATTGATGAGGATCCCGGTCCCAGAAATCGAGAAGCTGATCATGGAAGCTGAGGGCGCTGCTGATCGCCTGGAAAAAACGCCTTGATCGGCATGTCTGTATAAAAGTCGAATGGACGCGCATATGATGTGCATATGATGTGCATATAATGTATGCGTATAGAAACGGAGGGCGAAATGAAATTCAAGCTTGCGCTTTGCCAGATGAAGGGTTCTTTTGATAAGGGCGAATGCCACAATGCCGCTGCTGCCGCCATCAGGGAGGCTGCCGCTGCCGGCGCACGTGTGGTTTCCCTGCCTGAGATATGGAACTGCCCCTACTCCAACAAGTATTTCAGGGACTATGCGGAGGGGGAGGGCGGCGAAAGTGTCGGCCTCATGTCCAGCCTGGCCCGCGAAAACGGGATCTGGCTTATCGGCGGCTCCATACCGGAGATAAGCGGCGGGGATATCTACAACACCTGCTATGTCTTTTCGCCGGACGGCGAAATCATCGGGAAGCACAGGAAGATACATCTTTTCGACGTGGATATACCTGGCGGGATCCGGTTCATAGAGTCGGAGACATTGTCGGCGGGAAATGAAAAGACTGTTTTTGACACGGAATTCGGCAAGATAGGCGTTGCGATATGCTTTGACGTGCGGTTCCCTGATCTGTTTTCGTCTATGGCCAACGACGGGGCGCGCCTCATCGTGCTGCCGGCCGCCTTCAACATGACTACCGGCCCCGCGCATTGGGATATCGTGATGCGGGCGCGGGCGCTTGACAACCAGGTCTATTTCGCGGCCTGTTCGCCGGCCCGCGACCTGGCGTCGCCATACCATGCCTATGGGCATTCCTGTGTCGTAAACCCTTGGGGCGAGTTCTGCGCCAAGGCCGATTCGCGCGAATGCATAGTCTACAGCGAGATCGACTACGGCTACCTTGAAGATGTGCGCCGCCAGATACCCACACATGTCCAGAGGAACACAAACCGTTTTTGAGGGGTTGG
>JAIRSA010000084.1 GCA_031255695.1 Eubacteriales Family XIII. Incertae Sedis bacterium
TCAGAGACGAACTCCCTCATGCTCTCCCCGTCCGGCCCCGTTATGTACATGCTCTCCTCTTGCCTGTATTTTTTATTCTTGCTGAGTATGTCCTTGCATGTGTTCACGGTTATGCGGTACGCCCATGTGCTGAAGCTGCTTTCGCCCCTGAACGAGCCGAGCTTCATATACATCTTCAGGAAGCTCTCCTGCAGCGCGTCCATGGCATCGTTTTCGTCGCGCATAAATTGAAGCGCTATATTCCACGCCTTTGTCTTGCACGACGCGATCAGCGCTTCAAAGCTGTCCGCATCGCCGGACTTCGCTTTTTTCAGCAATATAGACTCATCGTATCCGTCAGCCATATGCACCTTCCTGCCATATGCCGTATGCCACATGCCATCCGCCCAAACCCGCCCCGCTATTTTTGGGGCCGTTTGCGCAAAACACCGCAAACAGGGTATATTTATACTGTTCTCTGGCTAAAATCGTGGCATCTTTGCGGCTGATCCGCCGCCCTGCTTCGTTGCAAAGCCTCGAACAGTATAAGTATACACCAGAGCACAGCTTTCTGGCAAATAAATAATATATTATGGAGGTACAAATGTACGACTACCACACGCACTCCGATTTCTCGGAAGACTGCTCCGTCCCTCTCGAAACGATGATCGATCAGGCGGTTTCGCTGGGATTGAAGGGCTATGCGGTCACCGATCACTACGATCCCGACTACTGCAACCCCGACTACATCTTTACGCTCGACTTCCCCGCGTACCACCAGGCACTGCTTGAAACCCAGCACAGATACAGATCGTCTATAAATATAGCAAAAGGGATCGAACTGGGCGTACAGCTGGGCGGGCCGATGCAGAAATGCCGGGAGGCGGTGGCCGGATTCCCGTACGATTTTGTCATCGGATCCATCCACTGCGCCGAAGGCTACGATATCTACCTCAGCGACTATTACGAAGGGCGCGCGCCCGAAGACGTGTACCGCGGCTTCTACGCCTACATGCTGGAGTGTTTCAAAGGCTTCAAGGACTACGATGTCGTCGGCCACTTCAATGTCATAGACCGCTATGCCCCCGCCATGCCCGGCAGCGATGCCTATATGGACATCGCGAGGCAGATCATGCAGGTGATCGTCGATGACGGCAAGGGCATAGAGATCAACACTTCGAGGGATCGCCAGCTGCTGCCGCGCCCCACGCCCACGCGCGAGCTGCTGCAGATGTACGTGGATCTGGGCGGCGAGACCGTGACCATAGGCTCCGACGCCCACGATACGGAGATCATAGGGTACGGCTTCAGGGAAGCCAAGGAAATGATGCTTTCGGCAGGCCTCAGATACCTTGCCGTTTTCAGCGAGCGCAAGGTTTCCTATGTGAAGATATCTTAATACCCCCCGATACCGCATAGGCCGTCCACGCAAAAGCCCTGCAGGCGCAACGCCCGCAGGGCCTTTTTATCTATATTTGGCCGGATTTGTGCCGGCAGGGCCAGCTGCGCGCACCGGCGGCAGCTTCACGCGCCGGTGGCATGTGGGGCCACGGGGGCCTAGGGCGCCCCATCACCATCAATACATGCTGAACAGGTCCTTCATGGTTTCCGAGAATTTCTTGCGCTTTGAGTAGCCTTCGCCTCCAGCTTCCTTTTTGCCTAATTCGTCAAGCTTCTTCAGCAGCTTCCGCTCTTCGGCGCCCAGCCTGGTGGGCACCTCAAGCACGACCTTCACGAAAAGGTCGCCGTTCTTATTGCTCCTAAGCGACTTCACGCCTTTGCCCTTCAGCCTGAACACCGTGTCCGGCTGGGTGCCGGGCGGCACCTTATAGGAGACCTTCTCCGTGAGCGTCGGGACTGTTATCGTGTCGCCCAGTGCCGCCTGCGTATATGTAATCGGGATTTCCAGCACAAGATCGGAGCCTCTGCGCGCGAACAGGCCGTGCGGCGTGACAGAGATCACCACATACAGATCGCCGTTCGGGCCGCCGCCGCTCCCCGGCTCGCCCTGCCCCTTGAGGCTTATGACAGAGTCATTGTCGACGCCGGCCGGTATTTCCACGGATATGGTGACTTCCTTGCGGATTTTGCCGCTGCCGCCGCATCTGGCGCAGGGGGTCTCTATGACCTCCCCGCTGCCTCCGCACCTCGGGCAGGCGCTCACGTTCGTGAACTGCCCGAAGGGGGTGCGCTGATGCATCCTTACCTCGCCGGTCCCGCCGCAGTCCGGGCACCGCGCCTTGGATGTGCCCTGCGCGGCGCCGCTCCCGCCGCATGCGTCGCAGTTGACGTATTTTATGAGCTTTATCTGCTTCTTGGCGCCGAAAGCGGCCTCCTCGAAGCTGATGCGCAGGTTCTTCTGTATGTCCTGCCCCTTGCGCGGGCCGCCCTTCCTGCGCGTCGTGCCGCCGCCGAACATCCCGCCGAACAGGTCGCCGAATATGTCCTCGAAACCGCTCCCGCCGAAACCGCCGAAGCCGCCGTCGCCAAAGCCCGCGTTGGGATCCACCCCCGCATGCCCGAACTTGTCATAGCGTTCCTTCTTTTGAGGGTCGGAAAGAATTCCATAGGCTTCGTTTATTTCCTTGAATTTTTCCTCTGCCTTTTTGTCGCCCGGATTCTTGTCCGGATGATACTGCATGGCCATCTTGCGGAACGCCTTCTTTATGTCCGTCTCGGCAGCGCCCTTATTCAGGCCAAGTATATCGTAATAATCCCTCTTTTCAGCCATATCTTCTACTCATTTTTCCCGTCGCCGGATCCGCTGCCCTCGTCCACGACTTCATAGTCCGCATCGACGACGTTTTCCTGCGTGGGGCCGCCTTCCTGGCTGGGGCCAGGGCCCTCGCCTGCGCCGAAATCCGGGCCGCCCGCCTCCGCCCCCGCATTCTGGGCGTTCGCGTACAGCTTCGCCGAAATAGCGTGGTATTCGGCAGTGAGCGCCTCCAGCTTCTGCTTTATCTCATCCAGGCCCCCGCTTTCCAGAGCCTTTGCAAGCTCGTCCTTCGCGTTGTTTATCTTTGCCTTTTCGTCCTCGGCCAGCTTGTCGCCCAGCTCGCCCATAGACTTCTCAGTCTCGTAGACCATCGCCTCGGCGCGGTTCCTGGTGTCTATCTCTTCCTTCTTGAGCTTGTCTTCCTCCGCATACTGCTCGGCCTCTTTTACCTTCGCCCTGATCTCGTCGTCCGAGAGCTTGGTCGATGACGTTATGGTGATGCGCTGTTCCTTGCCCGTGCCCTTGTCCTTGGCGCTCACGTTCACGATGCCGTTCGCGTCGATGTCGAAAGTGACCTCGATCTGCGGCACGCCGCGCGGCGCGGGCGGTATGCCCGTCAGCTGGAACTGCCCAAGGGTTATATTCCCCGCGGCCATCTCCCTCTCGCCCTGCATCACGTGTATGTCGACGGCGGTCTGGTTGTCCGCCGCAGTGGAGAATATCTGGCTCTTCTTCGTCGGTATGGTCGTATTCCTCTCTATCAGCCTCGTCGCAACGCCGCCCAGCGTCTCTATGGACAGCGACAGGGGCGTGACATCGAGCAGCAGGACATCATGCACCTCGCCCGTCAGCACGCCGGCCTGGATCGCGGCGCCCACGGCCACGCACTCGTCCGGGTTTATCCCCTTGAATGGCTCCTTGTTCGTTATCTTCTTGACGGCGGCCTGCACCGCAGGTATCCTCGTCGAGCCGCCGACCAGTATCACCTTGTCTATATCGCTGTGCGTTATCCCGGCGTCGCCCAGCGCCTTCTTCATCGGGTCGACCGTCTTCTCGACAAGGGCGCCGGTCAGCTGGTCGAACTTGGCCCTGGTCACATCCAGATTGAGGTGCAGCGGCCCGTCCTGGTTGACCGTTATGAACGGCAGGTTGATGTTCGTCGTCTGCGAGCTCGAAAGCTCCTTCTTGGCCTTCTCCGCAGCCTCCTTCAGCCGCTGGAGCGCCATCTTGTCCTTCCTGAGATCGACGCCGTTCTCCTTGGCGAAGCTGTCCGCAATGAAGTTCATGAGGCAATCGTCGAAATCGTCGCCGCCGAGCTTGTTGTTGCCGTTCGTGGCGAGCACTTCGAACACGCCGTCGCCCAGTTCCAGCACGGACACGTCGAATGTGCCGCCGCCCAGGTCATAGACCAGTATCTTGTGGTGCTCAGTGTCCTTGTCGAGCCCGTATGCCAGCGAAGCCGCCGTCGGCTCGTTGATTATCCGCTTCACGTCCAGGCCCGCGATCTTGCCTGCGTCCTTCGTCGCCTGTTTCTGGCTGTCTGTAAAATAGGCCGGGACCGTGATTACAGCCTCGGTGACCTTCTCGCCCAAATATGCTTCGGCGTCCGCCTTCAGCTTGCCCAATATCATCGCCGAAATGTCCTGCGGCGTGTAGGCCTTGCCGTCTATCTCAACCTTGTAATTCGTCCCCATCTGCCGCTTGATGGACGATATCGTCCTGTCGGGGTTGGTGATCGCCTGGCGCTTCGCGGTCTCGCCCACAAGGCGCTCGCCGTTCTTGGCGAAGCCCACCACCGAAGGCGTCGTCCGGTTGCCTTCTGCGTTTGGTATTACTACCGGCTCCCCGCCTTCAAGCACAGCCACACACGAATTTGTAGTCCCTAAGTCTATCCCTATTACTTTTCCCATTTTAATTCTCCTTTCATGGTGTTATTTCCTTAAGTTGCGCCAGGCCTTTATGCCAATGCCTTTTCGGGCGCTACTGCGCCACCTTGACCATAGCCGGCCGTATGACTTTATCGTTCAGGCGGTAGCCCTTTTTCAGCACCCCTGTCACCTTGCCGCTATCGTAGCCTTCGGCATCCTCCATCATTAC
>JAIRSA010000124.1 GCA_031255695.1 Eubacteriales Family XIII. Incertae Sedis bacterium
AGATTAGCTATGGATGGACTCACAGCTACCCAGCAAAAATTGTTGGATGCCGGACGGGCTGAATTTCTTGAAAAAGGGTTCAAAAGCGCATCCCTGCGCAATATCGTCAAACAGGCGGGGTTTACGTTAGGCGCCTTCTACGGCTATTATCCCGACAAAGCATCATTGTTTGAAGCCTTGGCAGAACCGGCGGCGGGGGAACTCGTTGATATGTTCCGGCAAGCGCAGGACGCCCATTTTGACCTTTTGCCTAAAGGGGAAACGGTGAAAAGCCGGGCGCTCTCCACCAGGTATCTGTCCGCTTTTCTCGATTTCATCTACAAGAATTTCGACGCATTTAAGCTGATCGTCTGCTGCGCCGACGGCACCAATTATGAGGGCTACCTGCACCGCCTGGTCGAAATCGAAGTGGACAGGACGGAGCAATACTATGCCATACTGCGTGAATCGGGCAAAGCGCGGGGGGAGGTTAGCCGGGAGGTCCATCACATGCTTACCAGCGCCTATTTTGACGCCGTATTTGAAACGGTGCGCCACAATATGCCGATTGAGCGTGCAAAAGAACATATTGCGCAGCTTTCCACCTTCTTCAACTGCGGCTGGGATGGTTTGATCAAAATCCTGTAACATAGTTAGTGCGCCAATAGTCCGCGCATTGTAACATAGCCAGTGCGCCCAATAGTTCGCACATTGTAACATAGCCAGTGCGCCCAATAGTCCGCGCATTGTAACATAGCAAGCGCGCTCAATCGCCCGGGCGCGGTAACATAGAAAGCGTGCCCAATCGCCCGCACACTGGCTTTTGGAGTTAGCTTAATCTAACCCGCAGAAAGGAAAGGGGGTTTTGGCATATGGATAAGGCATTGCGCAAGGGGGGCCTGAAAACAGTATACGCGGCCCTCCCGAAGGATATCAGGCAACAGGTGGCGCAGCGTTATGAAGCGCTCATCCGTGAAAATCCGCAGACGGATAAATCCCTGATCCGGCATGTGCATGGCGCCATCCTTCCCGCCATAGCCATTCGTGAGGTTTTGCCCGAAAACGGCTATGACAAAGATGAGTGCATTCGCCTTATCCGCGCTTCGGCGCTGGACAACGCAAGGCCCATGCAGAAAGTATTCTCCGCCGCAGGCCGCCTGCCGTTTTTCTTCGCCTTTTTTAGGGTGATGTGCAAAAATGCCATGCCCCTCATGTTTAGCGATGGCGGCTGGGCATTCCAGTGGAAAACCAACAGCAAAACGGCAATCGAATGGGATTGCACCCAGTGCATCTACCACGATTTATTCGTGCAGTATGGGGTTCCCGAACTGACGCCTATTTTCTGCGAATGCGATGACGTTATTTACGGCAATATCCCCACAGCCCGGTGGGGACGCTCCAAAACGATTGGCAGGGGCGCGGATGTCTGCGATTTCCGATTTTATAAAATATAGGGGCTCAAATGCCTGCCTCTGCCCGCCGCTGCCCGCCTCAGCCCGTCTCAGCGCCAGCCTCAGCCCGCCTCAGCGCCCGCTTCTGGCAATTGGCATTATACATCGTTTTCCTTGACAAAGGCGCAATATCGGTGCATGCTTATACGGTGTCATGGAATTGCCATGTGCTGAACATATGGGTTTTGAAAAAGTACAGGAGGTTGTAGATGCGCGTAATTTTGGCTTCGGCTTCACCGAGGCGCAAGGAGATACTGGAGCGGCACGGATTGAGCCCGGCCGTTATTCCGGCGGATGTTGATGAAAGCCTGCCGGGCGAGGTGGCGGCCTGCGGGCCTGAGGCTATTGTGAAGTACCTGGCGCGCATTAAGGCTGAGGCCGTTTTCGGCCGCCTACAGAAGGAGAGCGCGGGCGAATATGAACCCTTTCTGCTGATAGCGGCGGATACCATAGTGTACAGGGACAGGGTGTTCGGCAAGCCGGGTGACGGGGACGAGGCCTTCGCCATTTTGAGCGCCCTGCGCGGCGGCGCCCATTTCGTCTTTACGGGCGTGGCGCTCATCCGCTCGGATACAGGCGGCCGGCTTGACTTTTGCGAGAGGGCCAAGGTGACATTCAAGGACTATCCCGACGAAGAAATATGGCGTTTCATTCACGAGGAAAAGCCTTTCGATAAGGCGGGCTCCTATGCCATACAGTCGAGCTGGTCGCGTAACGTTTCCTCTATAGAAGGGGATATTGAAAATGTGATTGGGCTACCCTGGGCGCGGCTGGAGAAAGAGCTTATACTGTTCTCCGATTAGAACGCTGATAAGATCTGCGCGATGATTTGCCGTCCCGCCAGGCTCGGCGCACCCGCGCAAGGTGTGGGGCACCGTCGTGATCATACCCCCTTGGGGCTTGGCGCTGCCAATTTAGGGCGGAAAAAGAAAAATTTTTTTCATAAAAACTATTGACAATTCGGGCAAATGGTTTAAAATTATATTAGCACTCACCGCTAATGAGTGCTAACAGAATGGCGCGGGCCGGGGCTGCGCCGCGAGGGGGCCAAGGGTCTTCATTGAAATGAGCGGAATAGCGCGCCCCGCATAAAAACAACAACAAGCATAGCGCTTTATTATTAGTCGTTTGCATTACAGAAGGGAGATAAGAAATGAGTTTCGCAATCCAACCATTAGGCGACAGGGTCGTGATCAAGAGGCTTGAAGCTGAAGAAAAGACGAAGAGCGGCATCGTCCTGCCAGGGCAGGCGAAGGAGCAGCCGCAGATGGCAGAGGTCATAGCAGCGGGCCCCGGCACCGAGGAGGTCAAGATCGAAGTCAAGGCAAAGGATGTTGTGATTTTCTCTAAATACGCGGGGACGGAGATCAAGTACGAGGGCGAGGAATATACGATCCTCTCGCAGAAGGACATCCTTGCTATAGTGAAATAGGCATTGTCATATGTATTTTGGCCGCCATCGGGGCGGCGTCCACGTCCGGGCGGCTAAGGGGCCGGGCCGGGCGGCAACAGATTAAGGAGGGTTTATAGAAATGGCGAAAGACATAAATTTCAGCGAAGATGTCAGAAGGAAACTGCAGTCGGGCGTTGACCAGCTTGCAGATACCGTGAAAATCACGATGGGGCCGAAAGGCAGAAATGTATTGCTTGAGAAAAAATACGGATACCCGGCGATAACAAATGACGGCGTTACCATTGCCAAGGAGATTGAGGTCGACGATCCGTTTGAGAATATGGGCGCGCAGCTCGTGAAGGAAGTCGCGACGAAGACGAACGACGTGGCGGGCGACGGGACGACGACGGCTACATTGCTGGCGCAGATCATAGTCAAGGAAGGCTTCAAGAATGTGGCTGCCGGCGCGAACCCGATGATACTGAAGCGCGGCATACAGGGCGCTGTCGATATCGCTGTCGGGGAGATCAAGGCGCTCTCGCAGAAAGTCGAGACCAAGGAGAAGATCGCGCAGGTCGCGTCCGTATCGGCGAGCGATTCCAGCATAGGCGATCTCATTTCCGAGGCCATGGACAAGGTGGGCTCAGAAGGCGTCATCACTGTCGAAGAGTCCAAGACCATGGAGACCACCCTTGAGGTCGTGGAGGGCATGCAGTTCGATCGCGGCTACCTGTCGTCGTACATGGTGACGGATACCGAGAAAATGGAAGCGGTGATGGGCAACCCGTACATCCTGCTTACCGACAAGAAGATATCGAATATCCAGGACATACTGCCGATCCTTGAGCAGATCGTGCAGCAGGGCAGGAAGCTTCTTATCGTGGCGGAAGAGGTGGAGGGCGAGGCCCTTGCGACATTGGTCGTGAACAAGCTCAAGGGCACCTTCGACTGCGTGGCCGTCAAGGCCCCTGGCTTCGGCGACAGGCGCAAGGCCATGATGGAGGACATCGCGATCCTTACAGGCGGCACGGTGATCTCAGAAGAGGTCGGCTACGACATCAAGGAGGCCACGCTGGATATGCTGGGCACCGCGAACCTTGTGAAGGTCAACAAGGAGAACACCGTCATAGTGGACGGCGCCGGCGACAAGGCGGCGATCAATGGCCGCATCAGCCAGATCAAGGCGCAGATCGAGGAGACGACATCCGACTTCGACAAGGAGAAGCTTCAGGAGAGGCTGGCCAAGCTTTCGGGCGGCGTTGCCGTGATCAAGGTCGGCGCGGCTACTGAGACTGAGCTGAAGGAGAAGAAGCTGCGCATAGAGGACGCGCTCAATGCGACGAGGGCAGCGGTAGAAGAGGGCATAGTGTCGGGCGGCGGCGTCGCTTTCGTGAACGCCATCCCCGCAGTCACCAAATATATCGAGACGCTTTCGGGCGACGAGAAGACCGGGGCCATGATCATCATGAGGGCTCTGGAGGAGCCGGTGCGCCAGATCGCTGAGAACGCTGGCTACGAGGGTTCCGTGGTCGTAGCGCGCGTCAAGGACAGCAAGACGGGCGTCGGCTTCAATGCCATGACGGAGGAATACACGGAAATGATCGGCGCGGGCATCGTTGACCCGGCCAAGGTGACCAGGTCGGCGCTGCAGAACGCCGCATCGGCTTCGGCCATGCTTCTGACAACAGAGGCCGGGGTTGTAGAGGTCAAGAAGGACGAGCCACCCATGCCGATGGGCGGCGGCGGAATGGGCGGCATGATGTAACAGGCCCCCACTTGGCAGGCCCCCGCCCGGCAGGGCAGGCGCCCGAATCGGCCGCAAAGATGTCACGTTTTTAATCGGAGAACAGTATTATAGATAATACACAGACCATTTTCTACAGACGTTGTGAAACTGCCGGAGGGGTGGCGCATGCCGCCTTTCCGGCAGTTTTCGTTGCAGCCGGCAGGCAGGCGTGCGGGCGCGTGGGGCGTGCGGGCGCGTGGGGCGCGTGGGGCGCGTGGGGCGTGCAGGCGCGTGGGGCGTGCAGGCGCGTGGGGCGTGCAGGCACGTGGCGGCGGTGAGCCCGAGCTGGCGCATGCGATGGCTTCATCGGTGTTCCATCAGGCGGGGCGTCATCGCGGCTCCATCAGGTCAGTTGGCAAAGTAAGCCGCAGCTCTCCAGCACCATCAGGTCAGTTGGCAAAGTAAGCCGCGGCCCCCGGCTCCATCAGGTCAGTTGGCAAAGTAAGCCGCAGATCCCCAGCCCCATCACCATCCCCGCAATAATTTGGATTGTGCACGAGATACGCGCGGGCAGCCAGGAGGACTACGACAGCCTTAAATTCATCGTGCGCAGCAATATGGACGCGGAAGAGTGGGATGCGGCAGTGGCGGCCCGCCAAAAGATGTATGAAGATGCCGGCATAAGCTATGCCGGGGACATGGACGCCATGGAGGAAGAGCTTGTCGCCGACGCGGTAAGCTATACCCTTGGCGACAGCACGCTTATGGAGCGCTTCGCGGCAGAG
>JAIRSA010000141.1 GCA_031255695.1 Eubacteriales Family XIII. Incertae Sedis bacterium
CTCGTGCATATGGGCATACCGCTAGAAAACATAGAAGGCATCCTTAAGGCAAGGAGCGCGAAGATCGGGAACCTGAAGCCCGTGCACGCATCCGACCACGACAGCTGACGAGAAGGCGCGATAGCAAGCGCCATAGCAAAAGAGATCGTCAGCCGGGCAGGGCGTGTAGAACAACGCAAAGCGTCTCTGTAAGGGCGGGCGCCAGCTCATTTCGGGCACTTCGCTTTTCATGGCTGCGCGGCGGGGCCGGCCCGCGTCGGCTATTTGCAGAACTCCTGGATGGCGTCGCGCAGGAACTCCGCCATGCCGGGCGCGATGTTGTCGTAGTAGGCCTTGAAGCGTTCATCGGCGACATACATCTGCGCCATTCCGAGATGCATCTCTTTGCTGTATTGCCCGTCGGGCCAGTAGAAACAAAGCCATTCCTTGTGCAGCCCGCATGCCTTTTGCGCGAGCGGGCCGGCGGGATCGCCTTGGGCGAGGGCGGCTTTCAGCGTGCTGCCCAGTTCCTGCGTCAGCCGTTCGGATTCTTCGTATTGCTCCTTCGTCATGCCTTTCAGCTGGGCGTTGGAGCGGTCCATGATCTCGTCGCCGTGCTTGGCGCGCAGTTCCTCGCCGTACTGGCGCTCATTGTCGTCGATCAGCTTCTGCTTGAAGCCTTCGAATCTTTCTGTATCACTCATGGAAATCTCTCCTTTCATCTCTTGGATGCTCTTTTCGACGTTGCGGATCAGGATGTCGATCTGCCCGCGCCTGGCCTTGAGCGCCGCTAGGTGCCCGTTCAGCACGGGGAGCGGCTCGAAGCCCGGCGCCGACAGGATCTGCTTGATGCTGGCCAGGCCTACGCCCAGCTCGCGGTAAAACAGGATCTGCTGCAAACGCCCCACTTCCGGCCTGCCGTAAATGCGGTAGCCGTTCGAGCCGTCCCGGCGCGGCCGCAGCAGCCCGCATTCCTCATAGTAGCGGAGCGTCCGGGCGCTTACGCCCGCGATCTTCGCCAGCCCGTTGATCGTGTATTCTTCCATTATATATGCCTCCATTATATGTGCATCCTTTATCCCCCCATTATATATGCCTACTTTATGCATCCTTTATGCGCCTCATTGTCCTACGCCCATGCCGCCGCCCCTCGCCCGCCGCACGCTTCGGATCGGGCGGCCCGCCCGCCTCACAAGAACAATATAAACCTTCACGTAAGGTGAATGTCAATGGTATTTTTGATATTTGTAAAAAAAATACGGCGAGTGAAAAATGGGATGAAAAAAAAGTACGAAAAAGCACACAAAAAAGCACAGGGCAATATACAAATGGCTACACTTTTTTCCTAATCTATGATAGAATGGCATAAAAGAAAAACAGGGCGGCAAATCAGCTGCAAAAACGCCATAATTTTGGGTATTAGCCGAAGAAACAGTGTGAAAAGTGAGGAAGGAACAATGGCATTCACAAAAGTAATTGACGGCAACGAAGCTGCGGCATATGTCTCGTACGCCTTCACGGAAATCGCCGCGATCTATCCCATAACGCCGTCGTCGCCGATGGCTGAAAAGACCGACGAATGGTCGGCGCTGGGGAAGAAGAACATCTTTGGGCAGGAGGTGTCATTGGTAGAAATGCAGTCGGAGGCGGGCGCCATCGGGGTCTTGCACGGCGCGCTGGAAGCCGGCGCCTACGCGACATCCTATACGTCTTCACAGGGATTGCTGCTGATGCTCCCGACAATGCATCGGATCGCGGGAAGCAGGCTTCCGGCCGTGCTGCATGTGGCCTCGCGCACTGTGGGCACGCACGCCATGTCCATCTTCGGGGATCACTCGGACGTGATGAATTGCCGCGCGACGGGCTTCGCGATGCTTTCGTCGGCAAGCGTCCAGGAGGCAGCCGATCTTGCGGCGGTCGCGCACCTGACCGCGATAAAATGCCGGATGGCGGTCATGCACTTCTTCGACGGTTTCAGGACTTCCCATGAAATGCAGAAGGTCGAGCTGCCGGACTACGCGGTCCTGGGCGATATGGCCGATTGGGAGGCGATGGAGCGTTTCAGGGCTGGGTCGCTGAACCCGGAACACCCGACGCTGCGCAATACAGTGCAGAACCCGGATGTCTATTTTCAGTCCAGAGAAGCGAACAATATATATTACGACGGGATCCCGCAAGTATTCGAAGAATATATGCGTAAAATCGGCGAGGCCACGGGCAGGGAATACAAGCTGTTCGATTATTACGGCGCCGCCGACGCGGAACGGGTCGTCATAGCCATGGGCTCGGTCAGCGGGACCGCACGGGAAGTCGTGGAGGCGCTGAACGCGCGCGGCGAGAAAGTCGGCTTTATCCAAGTGCATCTGTACAGGCCGTTTTCCGTAAAACATTTCCTGGCCGCGCTGCCAAAGACGGCGAAGGCCATTTCCGTGCTCGACAGGACCAAGGAGAGCGGCGCCATAGGCGAGCCGCTGTACCAGGACATCTGCGCGGTGTTCGCGGGCGCGGGCGACCGCCCCCTCATACTCGGCGGGCGCTACGGCCTCTCGTCAAAGGACACGACCCCGTCGCAGATCAAAGCCGTCTTCGACAATATGAAAGCCGGGCGCCCGCAGGATCATTTCACGATAGGCATCGTGGACGACGTCAGCTTCCTGTCGCTGAGCGAAGACGAGACGGACGAGATCCAGTATGCGGGCGGCATAATCAACTGCAAATTTTGGGGGCTCGGCTCCGACGGGACAGTCGGCGCGAACAAGAATTCGATCAAGATTATCGGCGAGAACACGGATATGTCCGTGCAGGCCTATTTCGAGTATGACACGAAAAAATCCTACGGCGTCACCAAATCGCATCTGCGTTTCGGGGAGCGCGAGATACTTTCGTCATACCTCGTCAAAAAAGCGGACTTCGTCGCCTGCCACAACCAATCCTATCTGGCCAAATACGATATATTGACAGAGCTGAAACCCAAAGGGGTTTTCCTCCTCAACTGCGACAGGGAAGAGGCGGACCTGGACGAAGTGCTGCCGGCGCACGTGAGGCGCTATATCGCCGAGAACGATATTTCCTTCCACATTATAGACGCGGGCGGCATCGCGAGGGGCGTAGGCTTGGGCGAACGTGCCAATATAGTGCTGCAAGCGGCCTTCTTCAAGCTGAGCGGCATCATCGCGACTGACAAGGTGAAATCGCTGATGGAGGGCGCGGTCAGGGAGACGTACAGGAAAAAGGGCGAGGAACTCGTCGCCTTGAATATAAAAGCGATAAACGTCGGCCTGGACGGCGTGCGGAAGGTTTCGGTGCCCGATGCGTGGAAATCGCTCGAACTGCCAGAGCCGCAGGGCGACGGCGGCCAGGCGGGGCATCCGGATTTCATCAAGAATGTACTGATCCCGATAAATGCGCAAAAAGGGGACGAACTGCCCGTAAGCGCATTGCTGCCGTATTCCGACGGGACCATGCCGCTCGGTACGACCGCCTACGAAAAAAGGGGCACGTCGCTGTGGCTTCCGGTATGGGAGAAAGAGCATTGTGCGCAATGCAACAGGTGTGCGCTGGTATGTTCCCACGCGGTAATACGCCCGTATCTGCTGGACGAGGGCGAGGCAAAAGCGGCCCCGCCGGGATTTGAGGCCATCCCTGCGGTGGGCGGGAAGGCTGCGGGGATGTCCTACAGCATACAGATCAGCGATCCGGACTGCACGGGCTGCGGCAGCTGCGCGAGTGCCTGCCCGGCGAAAACCAAGGCGCTCCGCATGGTCCCGGCCAGCGAGAAGGACTCTGACGGCTCTCATTGGGAATACGGGCTCCGCGTTTCGGAAAAGGAGGGCATCGTAGACAGGAACACAGTCAAGGGAAGCCAGTTCAGGCAGCCGCTCTGCGAGTTCTCCGGCGCCTGCGGCGGCTGCGGGGAAACGCCGTACGCGAAGCTGCTCACGCAGTTGTTCGGCGATCGGATGTACTGGGCCAACGCTACGGGCTGCTCGCAGGCCTGGGGCGCCGCCATGCCTTCCATACCATATACGGTGAACAGCCGCGGGCATGGCCCCGCGTGGTCCAATTCGCTGTTCGAAAATAACGCGGAATTCAGCCTTGGCCTGCTGCTTGCCGAAAGGCAGCAGCGCAGCAAGGTACGGATTTTGGCGGCGAAGCTTAAGGATATCCTGCCCGGGGGCGCTGCGGGGGATGCCGGTGCCGAGGGTGACGCCGGTGCCTGCGCCGCAGGCGGGGATGCGGCCGGGGCCTTGGCTGGCTGGCTGGGCGCGTTTGAGGATATCGACAAGTCATATGAGGCGTCCATGCGCCTTGAGCCATTGCTGCGCGGGATGGCCGCATCCGGGGACGGCGAGGCCGCATCGCTGGCCCGCGGGATCCTGTCAAAGAAGGAATTCCTGTCAAAGAAAACGGTGTGGATGTACGGAGGCGACGGCTGGGCCTACGATATCGGATATGGCGGGCTTGACCATGTCGTCGCCATGGGCGAGGATATGAATGTGCTCATCGTGGACACGGAGGTCTATTCCAATACAGGCGGCCAGTCGTCGAAGGCGACGCCATTGGGCGCCGTTGCGCAGTTCCAGTCTTCGGGCAAGAAGAGCCCCAAGAAGGATCTGGGCAGGCAGCTGATGAGCTACGGGAACGTATACGTGGCGTCCGTGTCGATGGGCGCCGACGCGGGCCAGCTTATCAAAGCCATTGTCGAGGCGGAGTCGTATAAGGGCCCGTCCGTGATCATCGCCTATGCCCCCTGCATCGCGCACGGCATAAAGGCGGGCATGAGCCAGGCGCAGAACGAGATGAAGCGCGCGGTGGAGTCGGGATATTGGCCGCTGTACAGATATGATCCGCGCAGGGAAAACCCGTTCCAGATGGACAGCAAGGAGCCTAAGCTCTCCTACCAGGAATTCCTCGACGGCGAAGACAGATACGCGTCGCTGAAGATATCGTTCCCGCAGAACGCGGAGGAACTGTTCGCGGAAGCCGAGCGGAGGGCGAAGGAAAGCATAAAGGAGTATCAGAAGATGGGCGGCCAGGGCGGCCTGCGGCAGTAAAAGCCCGGCGCGGCCCCTGCGCCCCCGGCTGGCGCCACTTTCGCCTGCCCGGCCGGCGCGGCCCCCGCACCCTCGGCTGGCGCCACTTTCGCCTGCCCGGCAGACGCGGCCCCGACCCGCCCGGCTGGCGCCACTTTCGCCTGCCTGGCCGGCGCGGTCCCCGCACCCCCTGCCCTGCCCGCCGTATTATATCCTTTCGGGACCGTACGAAGGCCCTTCGGGGCCTTCTGTTGGGCCCACCCGAGAACGCCAGGATCCGTGTGTCAGCTCCGCGAGGCGTACGCATTGAAACAGGCGAATCGGGGAATCCCAAGGGGAGCGAAATTTCTTCAAAAAGTTTGAAAAAACTATTGCATTATCGCCCCGGATGTATTATACTGAGAAAGCTTGCGAATAAAAGGCGGTATTACGCCTGTTTTTTTGCGGGTGCGCGTTGAGGCGGGAGGTTGCTGGGCTATCAGGTAATTTCCGCTGAGAATTGCCCCCTCGTGAAGGGGGCGGGGGAAACACACGGAGCTGTGTGAAACCCCTCGTGCAGACAAACCACGCGGGCAGTGCCGGACAGACAGCCGGAAAGCGGCGGCAGGCCGCTAGCCAGGCAAAGCAGCCGGGCGGCCAAAGCCAGCCGGCGCCAGGGCGGCGCTGCAGGCCAGCCAGCCCGAAGCCAGCCGAACAGCCAAGTCGGCGCGTCAGGTCAGGCGGCCCAAACGCAGCCAGCCAGGGCGGCGCTGCAGGCCAGCCTAAAGGCAGACAGCGGGCCAGCCGGCCGAAAGGCAACAGGCCAGCGTGGGGACTAGCAGCTATGTACGGAAACCATACAGGAGGAAATGATGAGCGAACAGAAAAAAATCAGAATCAGGCTGAAGGCCTACGACCACAAGGCCCTCGACCAGTCGGCGGCGAGGATAGTCGATACGGCCAAGAGGACCGGCGCAGATGTCTCTGGGCCGATACCGCTCCCCACGCAGAAGGAAGTAGTGACGATCCTGAGGGCCGTCCACAAGTACAAGGACAGCAGGGAGCAGTTCGAGCAGCGTACGCATAAGAGATTGATCGACATATACCATGCGACGCCGAAGACGGTCGATTCATTGATGAAACTGGATCTGCCGGCCGGGGTTGACATAGAGATAAAGCTGTAGGAAAGGAATTATCAAATTATGAAGACAATACTTGGAAAGAAAATCGGCATGACGCA
>JAIRSA010000194.1 GCA_031255695.1 Eubacteriales Family XIII. Incertae Sedis bacterium
TTCAACAGGATCCCGGCGAAGTGGCTGTGCGACTATGGCGAGGAGCCTGAGGACAGGCATATGCCGCCAAGGATAGGGAAATACCCATGGGGGCCGCTGTTCTCGCTCGTGTTCGCGGCCTCGATGTGCAAGGCCGTGTTCATGGCATCATGGCAATACGCGGCTGCCGCCCTGCCCGCTATGTGGGCCCTGCTTTTGATAGGCATCTCCGACAGGAAATACAGGATCATCCCCGATCAGTTCGTGATGGTCCTGGCGGTGAGCGGGATCGGCTTCGCGGCCGCCCGCAGCCAAGGCGCCGCGCCGCTGGGCGTGGCGGCGCTGCCGGGCATGGCGCCGGCGGGCTACAGCTTCCTTTCGCCGCTGCTTGGGCTCATGATCGGGGCCGGCATACTGCTGCTCATCGGCATTGCCGGGAAGCTGACAGTCAAGAAGGACATCATGGGCCTCGGCGACGTGAAGCTGGCGGGCGCATGCGGGCTCATTTCGGATCCATACGGGATCATCGTGATATTGGCGCTGTCCGCGCTCTCAAGCGCCATAGTGTTCGCGGCAGGCATGCTCATGGGGAAGATCAAGGCGGGCGATGAGGAAGCCCTGGGCCCCTTCATTGCGGGGTCGGCGGCGGTATATCTGATATTTTCACAGGAAATAGCGCAGATAATATGAGGAATTTTCTTCTTACTCTCGAATATGACGGGACCTCGTTCCATGGCTGGCAGAAGCAGCCGGGGCGGCGGACCGCGCAGGGCGCGCTTGAGTCGGCGCTGTCGCATGTGTGCAGGGCGGAGATTGCCGTGGACGCTGTAAGCAGGACGGACGCGGGGGTCCACGCCTATGGCCAGCGGGCCGGCTTCCGCACGGATTCGCCCATACCTCCGGACCGGCTTGTGATAGCCGCCAACAATATACTGTGCAGCGGGCGCGCCCTGGCCGGGAAGGCGGGCGATATCCGCGTGAGGGCCGCAGAGCCTGTGCCGGACGGCTTCCACGCCAGGTTTGACGCCGTCGGCAAGAAATATATATACAAGATCCTGAGCTCGCCGTCGCCGGACATATTCCTGCGGGACAGATACTGGCAGACGCAAGAGGCGCCGGAGCCGGGCCTGATGGCTGCCGCGGCAGAGCATATAAAGGGCACGCACGATTTCAAGTCCTTCCAGTCGGCGGGCGGCAATGTCAGGGCGACGACGGTGCGTACCGTGCACGGGCTTGAAATATACAGATGGGACACGGGGGCCGGCATGGCGACGGCCATCGAGGTGACGGGCGACGGCTTCCTATATAATATGGTAAGGATAATAGCAGGCACACTGTACCTGGCTGGGATCGGGAAGATAGGCCCGGACAGCGTGAAATGTATACTGGAGTCGGGCGAACGGAAAAATGCCGGCTGCACGGCGCCGCCGCAGGGGCTGTACCTGGCGGAGGTGTATTATAGCGAAGCGGAAATGGCAATGGCGGCCGCGAGGCACTTTGTACGGCAGTAAGGGCGCATGGCCGCGAGGCGTTCAGTGCAGCCGCAGTACCGCACAGGCGTACGGCATTGGGCTCGGCAGAGGATGTACGGCCAGCCTGGGCCGCCGCATATTAATGATAGGCGATGTGAGGATATGAGAGAAAATTTCGCGAAACTGATCCAAAACAGGATATTGCTCGGCGACGGTGCCATGGGCACCATGATACAGGCGGCCGGCTTCGAGCCGGGGGAACTGCCGGAGACGCTGAACATCACGCATCCGGATGCCATACGCGGCATACACGAGCAGTATTTCGCCGCAGGCAGCGACTATGTCACCACGAACACCTTCGGGGCGAACCGGCTGAAGCTGGAGCCCGCCGGCCTGAGCGTCGAGGCGGTGATCGCGGCTGCCGTCGCCAATGCGCGGGCGGCCGCCGAAGCCGCCGGGAAAGCTGGCGCTGATGCTGCGCCGGCCGCCGAGGCCGCTGCGCCGACCGCCGCTTGCGCCGAAGCCGCTGCGCCGGCCGCCGGGAAAGCTGGCGCACTGCCTGCTGAAGCCGAGGCCGCCGGGGGCCGGCGGCGCTACGTGGCCCTTGATATAGGCCCGCTGGGCAAACTCATGGAACCCATGGGCGACATGGGCTTCGAAGAAGCCTATGAGCTGTTCAAAGAGCAGGCGGCCGCAGGGGAGAAGGCGGGCGCGGACTTCGCCATCCTTGAGACATTCACCGACATACTGGAAATAAAGGCGGCGGTGCTGGCCGTACTGGAAAACACCGCCCTGCCGGCGGTATGCTCGGTGACATTCCAGGAAGACGGCCGTATGCTCACCGGCACGGATCCGGCGACGGCTGTATATATCCTGCAAGACATGGGGATATCCGCCATCGGCACAAACTGCTCGCTCGGCCCGGAAAGCATGCTGCCCATAGTGCGGGAGATGGCGCGGTGCGCGCACATACCCGTGATCGTCCAGCCGAACGCGGGGCTCCCGCGCGAAGAAGGCGGCAAGACGGTCTTCGATGTCAATATCGAAGAATTCACGGCCGCCATGGAAGAGATCGTGCGTGAAGGCGCGGCGATAATAGGCGGGTGCTGCGGGACGACGCCCGAATATATCAGCAGCATCAGCCGTTCCCTAGACAGGGGGGGCAGGGGGCGCCCTGCGGCCCCTGCATATGGCACAGCCGCCGCCCCGTCTGCATGCTCGCCCGTGAGCACGGTGCTGATCGACGGGCGGGTGCGGGTAGTGGGCGAGCGGCTCAACCCCACAGGCAAGAAGCGGCTGAAGCAGGCATTGGCGGATCAGGACTATGACTATGTCGAGGACGAGGCGATAGCGCAGGTAAAGGCGGGCGCCGAGATCCTTGAGGTGAACATGGGCCTACCGGAGATAGACGAGAGGGAGGCGCTGCTGGCCTGCGTGAAGAGGCTTGAAGGCAGCGTGAACGTCCCGCTGATGATAGACTGCACCGATGCGGCCATAATAGAGGACGTGGTAAGGGTGTGCCGGGGCAAGCCGATCATCAACTCCGTAAACGGCGAGCCCGGAAAGATGCGCGAAATCTTCCCGATAGTCAAGAAATACGGGACCGCCGTGATCGCGCTGGCGCTCGATGGGGACGGCATACCGGAGAGCGTCGAAGGCCGGCTCAAGATACTGGACAAGATAATCAAGGAGGCGGAGGGCTACGGGATAGATAGGGGGCGGATAATAGTCGACTGCCTCACGCTGACGGTCTCCGCAATGCAGGACGCATGCATGGACACGCTGGAAGCCATGCGCATCGTGAAGCGGGAATACGGCCTGCGCACGACGCTCGGCGTAAGCAATATATCCTTCGGCCTGCCGGAACGCGGCGTCATGACCAGCACATTCATGGCCATGGCCCTGGTTTCGGGCCTGGACGCGCCGATAATGGATCCGACCAACCGGGCGTACATGAATGTGATCAGGAGCGGCGAGGTGCTGCTCGGCAGCGACAGGGACGCAGAGGGCTACATAGAGTACATCAGCGCTATGCCCCCGCCCGCTGTGCAGCCCCCTGCCGCAAACGCCCCCGCAGCCGGCGCCCATGCCGCCCCGGCGCATGCGGGCGGGGCAGGCGCCCCCGCATCGCAAATATCTGCCGCGCCAGGCGCCGCAAACGCCCCCGCTGCCACTGCCCCGCCGACGACCCCTGCCACCCCCGCGCCAGGGCCCGGATCCGCCGGCGAAAAGGGGCTGGGCGAGATCATCTGCCGGGGTTTCGAATCGCGGGCCGCCGAGGCCACAAAGAAACTACTGGAGGGCATGGGCGCACTGGAGATAATAGAAGGGGTCGTAATGCCGGCCCTTGAGCGCGTCGGCGCCGATTTCGAAAGGGGGGAGATATTCCTCCCGCAGATGATAAAATCCGCCGAGACGGCGAAGAGCGCGTTCGAAATACTCAGGGCGGCGATGAGCGTGGCAGGCGGGAAGATATCATACGGCCGGGTGATCCTGGCCACAGTGAAGGACGACATACACGACATAGGGAAAAATATAGTGAAGGTCATAATGGAAAATTATGGGTATGACGTGATCGACCTGGGCAAGGACGTGCCGCCGGAGCTTGTTGTGAAAACGGCAAAGGAGGAGGGCATACGCTTTGTGGGCCTCTCGGCGCTCATGACCACGACGGTCGCCAATATGGCCAAGACCATAAAGCTGCTGAGGGATGAAGGGCTGGCCTGCACTGTCGCGGTCGGGGGCGCGGTGCTGACCGCAGACTACGCGAAGAAGATAGGGGCGGATTTCTACTGCAAGAATGCCATGGACACAGTGCATGCGGCCAACGGCGTGTTCAGGGCAGGCGCACAGGCGTAGGCGATGCCGGGCAGCCCATGGCCGCCCAGGCATAGGCAGCGCCAGACAGCCCGTGCCGCACAGGCATAGGCGGCGCTAGGCAGCCCATGCCCGCCCAGCCCGGCCGTTTTCCCCAAAGGCCAACAGGCGTACCCAAATTATCATGATATTATCCGCAGAACAGTATCGGAGTAAGAGGAGTCAATAAAATGGCGACAAGACCAAGCTGGGATGAGTACTTTATGGAAATGGCGGAAATCACGTCAAAGCGGTCCACCTGCCTGCGCCGCAGCGTGGGCGCGGTGATAGTCCAGAACAGGCATGTCATGTCCGCGGGGTACAACGGCGCCCCTAGAGGCATAGCGCACTGTGCGGAACGCGGCGGCTGCCTGCGCGAGAAGCTGAACGTGCCCTCCGGGGAGCGGCACGAACTGTGCATAGCGCTCCACGCGGAGCAGAACGCCATCATACAGGCGGCCGCGCTGGGGCAGAGCATAGAAGGCGCGACGATGTACATAACGCACCAGCCCTGCGTCATCTGCGCGAAAATGATAATAAACGCGGGCATCAAAAAGATAATAGTCAAGGAGGGCTATCCGGACGAACTGGCCGTCGAGATACTCGCGGAGGCCGGGCTGCGGATAGTGAAGATAGATTCATTGGAATAGGTGGGAAAATGCATATTGACTACATTGCGGTTATCGCCATATCTTTCGCCATCGCTGCCATTGTCGCCATTGCGGCCACGCCGGCGGCCATGCGGGTCGCGCCTCTGATAGGGGCCGTGGACGTGCCGGAGGACGAGCGCAGGATGCACACGCGGGCCATGCCGAGGTTCGGCGGCATGGGGATATTCCTGGGGGTGATGGCCTCGATAATACTGGCGTTCGCCGTATTGATACCGATGCTTCCGGAGGGCTACCAGGACGGGCAGGCCTCTAAGCTCATCGGCATCATTGCCGGCGGCTGCATGATATACATCGTCGGGGTGGTGGACGACATAAGAGGCATGCCGGCGAAGGTGAAATTCCTCCTTCAGATAGTGTGCGCGGCGACGGTGGCGGCCTTCAACGTGCGGATAACATTCCTGTCCAATATAATCGGGGGCGGCACGGGCTATCTCAGCGACATCGTCAGCGTGCTGTTCACGGTGGTCTGGATAGTCGGGATCACGAACACGATCAACCTCATAGACGGTCTCGACGGCCTCGCGGCGGGCGTCGCGGCGATCGCATCTATCTCGATCGCGTTCACTGCGTTCACCAGCGAAAGCATGTATACCGCAACTGTGATAATGGTGGCTATTGCGGGCGGGGCCATAGGCTTCCTGCCGTACAATTTCCATCCCGCGAAGATCTTCATGGGCGACGGCGGCTCGCTGTTCCTCGGCTTCATGCT
>JAIRSA010000180.1 GCA_031255695.1 Eubacteriales Family XIII. Incertae Sedis bacterium
TGACGTCCTGCGCCGCAAGCCATCCAAGCGCGCTATCCACCGCCGCTTTGACTGCCGGCTGCTCATAATGGGGGGCCAGGGCCTGGATCGCCATGGCGGTAATATCCACGGCCGGCACCTGCCCGGCCAAGGCCCAGCCGGCGCCCGCTTTGTTGTTTACAATGTGATCCACCAATGCCTGCGCGCCCGTCTGTGTGTCGGCTTGCACGCCCATCTGAGCGTCAGCCCGTGTGTCAGCTTGCGCGCCCGCCTGCGCATCTGCCTGCACACTCGCCTGCGCGTCTGCCTGTCTGCCCGCCTGTGCACCCGTCTGCACGTCAGCCTGCGCGTCTGCCTGCACACCCGTCTGCGCGTATCCCCCTGAATCAACGGCCAGCAGGGCGTAGATCGCGCCGTTTATGCCCTGTTTCGTCACCCACGCCATATCGGACAGCAAGGGGGCGACAAGGTCCTTCCCGCCAACAGATGCCGCGTCGATGCCGAGGGATGTCAGTGCGAGGATCAGCCGCGAGTTCTCCGTCGACTTGTCCGCGTCGAGCTTGGCCTCCCTGCCCGCGATCGCCGCAAGCACACGGCTGTAATAGCCGTCATAGTATACCGTGTCCGTGTATCCGCTGCGCGCCAGCGCGATGATCGTCCATTCCCCGCCTATGTCCGCAAATGTCGGGGCGCTTACGGCCGCCTTCAGATATCCGAGCGCACCGCCCCGCGCTTCGGCTGCATCGGCAGGCTGCTGCGGCGCCGGGCCTGTGGCGGGGAATGCCACCGTGACCGTCCCGCTGCCGGCGGCGTTTTCGCCCCGCAGCCCGTCAACGGTGAAGAAATCGGCCGCCACGCCCTCGAAGGTATAGCCGGGCCTGGCCGCCAAGGTGATGGTAGCCGTATATGCCGTGTCTGCGGCGAAGCTGCCGCCCGCAGGTATCGCCGGGCTCCACGCCACGGTCCCTGTGTACTGTGCCGTCACCATGGATATTGGCGCAGTTTTCCCGTAAGCCGGAGAGCCTATCCCCGGTATGGCGGATATGCTGACAGGCGCGTCGGCGGGGGCGCCCCCCTCCACGACATTCACCACGATGAATGGCGGGACAATAAGGGCGTCATTGTCGCTTTCAAATCCCTGCGCCGTGAGGCGGTACACGCCTGCCTCATCGAAGGAAAGCGTAATCCCGGCAGCGCTCCGGACATCCCCAAGTATATTGCCCTCGTCCCCGGCGGCAAACACCTGCAGCATGCCCTCGCCTTCATTATAAATGTCTTCGGGAGGCGGGCTCGCATACCCGCCCATATACATAAAGCCCTTGATTTTCAAGGTGAATTCCTCGCCTTGATCTACCGTCAGGCTGTCCACGGCATTGCCCGCGGCGTCGGCGAACCACGTGAGGTAGTCCATCCAGGACGCGTCTTCATAATAGAAGAAGTCTATCACGTCGCCTTCGGAAACCGGCGCCTCGTTTACGGTGTAACCGGCGCCGCTGATCATGGGGTAGGCATGATTGATCGCAAAGCCCGAATATTTCCCGGTCTCATTGTTCCCGAAAAAGGCCTGCGGGCTTCCGCCGTTCATTGTCAAATAGCCCGCTGCGGTCTCCGCCGTGAACGCGGCCCCATATCTGGCGGCGTGCGCGGCGACCAGGGCGTCCAGAGCGGTTATCGTGCCCGGAGGGACGGCAGCTGCGTTTGAGAAGCCGTACTGCGCGGCCAGGCCTTCCGCCACCGCCAGATTTTCGCTTGTGTACAGAAATTCGAAGCCGCTTTGCGCGCGCAGCTTGACCGTGATCCCTGCCAGCGCGCGCGTGGCGGGGAAAACCGCCGTGACTTCGCCGCTGCCGGCGGCATTGCTGACCGTCGCCGCGCCGTCGACCTTGAAGAAATCTGCGGGCACCCCGTCAAATGTATACCCGTCCCTGGCTGTCAGCGCAATCGTCGCCGTATATGCCACCTCGGCGGCAAAGCTGCCGTTTGGCGGCAATGCCGGCGCCCATGACACAGTCCCCGTGTACTGCGGCGTAGAGACTGCCGTCTGCGCGGGCGCGCCTGTGGCCGGCGCGGACAGGCCTATCGCGTCTATATCTACGGCTGTATCGGCAGCCTCGGCGCCCTGCCATTTGAGGATGGGATAGCCGCCGTTCACCGGGGTGGGCAGATCGCTGCCGAACTGGCTTCCCAAAGCCTCCAAGACGTCCGCGCCTTTCAGCTCAGCCGCGGTCTTGGAAACGGCGCTGTCCTCTGCGTGCGCGTTGGAGCCGATGCCGTTCGCCGCCGCCGTGTCTAGATAGTACGTGTTGAATACGGCCTTGTAGGCGCCGGACTTGCCGCCCGCGATGGCGCCGCTGGTGGCAGAAGCCCCTCCCGGCTTGGATATCGCCCCGGCATTGTAGCTGTTTCTAACTGCCGCCGCAGAATCCGCGCTGGTGTTCTTCAGCAGCCCGACAATACCGCCGATGTCTGTCTTGCCCGCCACTGCCCCAGTATTATAGGAATTTTCGATCGCATTGGCGGAGCCTCCGGCGATCCCGCCTGTACGGGACGCGCTGCTTGATGCGGCATCCGCGCCCGTTATGGCGCCGGCATTGTAGCAGCCGCTTATCGGGATTGCGCTGTCGCCGGCGATCCCGCCGACATTGCCCAGACCGCTGACCGCGCCCTCGTTGCCGCAGTTGCGCACGCTGACGCCGTAAGCGCCGTCGCCGACAATCCCGCCGATGTATGAGTTTGTCTCGCCGCCATTGACCGTGCCGTAATTCGTGCAGTATTCGATCAGGCCTGCCTCTTTTGAATAGCCGTGGTTCCCTATGCTGCCCGCAATGCCGCCTATGAAGGCGTTGGCCCCGGACCTGCCTGTGCTTACATCGACATAATTGGCACAATTGCTGATGGTCGAGCCGGTCGCGGGGGCAGGGGTCAGCGAGGACGTCGAGCCGCCGCCGTATGCTATCCCCGCGATGCCGCCTGAGTATTGCCCGCCGAAAACGCTGCCCGCGACCGTCAGGTTCTTGACGGTGCCGGCAAAGACGCAGCCGAACAGCCCCGAGCCGTTCGCGCCCGTGGTGATGGAGAGCCCCCTTATGGCGTGGCCATTGCCGTCGAAGGTGCCCGCATAGCCATAAGGGACGCCCCAGTAACTGCTCTGATCATTGACATAAGTCCCTATCGGCAGCCATTCGCATCCGCCGAGGTCGATGTCGCTGCGCAGTATCGCCGATATATTGCTGCTTGTGGAATTATTGGCGATGTTGGCTGCATTGCTGCCGCTGCCGAGCTTGAGCTGGCTGTTGGCCTTGTCCCTGAACCACGCCAGTTCCTCGGCGTCGAAGATCTGGTACACCCCGTCGACGAGCGCCGGTTCCGACTTGGACTCGCCGTCCCACGCCGTGATGCCTTCCAATAGCGTGATCTGTATGCTTTCGTCGCTGCCGCCGATCGTGGCCGTGCCGGTCTGGGTGACATAGCCCTTGCACTTGACAGTATAGCTGTAGGTGTTGCCGACATATAGATTATAGCTATTGGCGGATGCCGGCGCCTGGACGCCGTCCGCAGGATGCGTGACAGTGACAATGGCTTCGGGGACATTTACGGCAAAGGTGACATTGTGCTTCTCCGACTCGGCCAAAACCTTTGTCACGGTGCCGGCCCCGTCGCCCTTCGCCACCGTGACGGTGCCTGTCTGCCCTATAAACCCGAACCTGTCCACCGCATATGTATAGGCCCCCATCGGGAGTTCGAAGCTCGCGGAGCCGCCGGCCGCCGATTTTGACTGCTCATAGCCCTCTTCAGTGATCGAAACGGTGGCGTCCTGCGGGCTTACGGAAAATTCCACCGGATACAGCCTTCTCTCCAGCTCGATCACCATGTTCACGTCGCTGTAGCTGATGTCAATGGCACCGGCCTGCCGCACGTAGTCCCCGCCATCCTCGGACACGGCGTATTCGTAGCTTCCACGGGGCAGCGCCTTGAATGTGTATACGCCTCCTGCGCTGGAATCCGGGGCGATCGCGGGGCCGCCGCCGGGGCCGAATGAGACCTCCGCGCCCGCAGGCTTCGCCGTCAACGACACGCCGTACTCGGCGCTGGGATTCTGCCATTTGAGGACGGGGTAGCCGCCATTTATCTGGGGCGCCAGATCATTGTCGAACGCGCCGCCCAGATCGGCGGCCATGGCCTTCAGCTCGGCTTCCGTCTTAGCTGTGCCGAAGTTGGCGCTTGAAACGATGGAGCTGTCCAGATAGTAGGAGTTCGTCACATTGGAGGCTGTGCCCGTGACGCTTATCCCGCCGCCGCGGCCGGCGTAGCCGCCCTCGTTCACAGTGCCTATATTATACGAATTGGCAATGGTCCCTGAATTGGCGCCCGCTATGCCGCCGGACCGGTAAGCCATGCCTATCTTGCCGGCATTGTAGCAGGAGGCGATTGTGCCGCCGATGCCGTTGAATCCGGCAATGCCCGCGTTGAATCCATTGTAATTGTCGTTGTTGCCGTTCTTGACCTCGGCCTTGTTGAACGAAAACGATACGGTCCCGGTGTTGGCGCCGACAATGCCGCCTGTGCCGGCGGAAGAGCCGTCAGCCGCCTCAGTCTGCGTCACTGCCGCGCTGATGTTCGCGCAGGCGGTGACGGTCCCGCTGTTTATGCCGGCAATGCCGCCTAGGTTGGTCTGTTTGGCGAGCGTCGCCACTTCAGAATCCTCGACGGCTATCCCGGAAATCGTCCCCGCGTTGCTGCCCGCCACCAATCCAAGATGGCCTGCCCCTACGACCGAAGAATCGGATATGGTGAGGTTTTTCACCGTGCCGCCCGCGCCGATATATCCAAACAGGCCCCTATAGCTGTCGTTTGTGACGGACAGGCGGCTGATTTTATGGCAGCCGCCGTCAAATGTCCCGCTAAAGCTGTTGCCCGGCGTTGACCCAATGGGGGTCCATTCTGGTATCGGGCCCAAATCGATATCGGCCGCAAGTTTCGCGGATACGTCCGGCCTGCCGCCGTTGACCTCCTCCGCCAGCCATACGAGATGGGCCGCCGTCCCAATCTGATAGACGCCCGATTCATTTGCGGGCTCGTCCGCCGCGAGCCGGTAAAGGCCCCATGAAGGCCCGGCCTCTTCCCCTTGGCCGCCCTCTACTGCCGGCGAAGGCCCGGCCGCCTCGTTCTGATAGCTGGCTGAGCCTGGCGAGGGCCCGTCCGCAAATACACCCGCCAATGGCAAGTTTGAAGCGGATCCCAGCACCATGATGACTGCCAGGATAATAGAAAGAAATCCTTTCCCTTTCTGTCGCATTGCATTTTCCTCCTTCATTTTACTATATACTGTTCTCCGGCCAGGCAACTGTATGTTGGATTATGGATATTCCAACATCCCGCCGCAAACAAATAACGCGCCAATACCTATCTACTCCTCGGTTTTAGCGCGTTTATGGGTTTAAACAAATAAAACCGCTACTCGTTCGCGGAAGTAGCATCGGTTCAGTTCGCCATGTATCTGACTTATCCCGCCGCCTCCCAAAGGGAGCCGGGCGGGCTTCACAGTGACCCGTTCGTGGGGCTTCACACCCCGTTCCATGTTGCCGTCGCGCCTTACGACGGCTTGCGAAGAAGCGTATTAAATTTTCACGTTCAGTATTTCATTGCCCAACAATCCCGCTACCGCAGGCCCATGCCGCTCAGGCCGCCGCCGCAAGCCGGATATGTCGAATAATGCTGCCGGCATAACTATGCCGTCCGTGCAGCTCTTAGACTAGTATATATCCCCAAAACAGCCAAGTCAACACAAATCATTTTTTGATGTACATTTGACAAAACAGCGGTGGATTTCAGGCGGCCGTCAGCTGGGCGGCAGCCGCGTAGCTATGGGCCGTAAGGCGGCGTGGAATTTATTTGTGATTTTTTGTAATATATAATTGACTTTTAGATTTATATATATTACAATAGTTCATGAGGTGTATGCAATGGCAAAAAATCTTAGGCTAAAATCCGCGAGGGCGGCAAAGGACATGACGCAGAAGGATCTGGCGGAAGCGGTGGCCGCGACGCGCCAGACCATCAACGCTATAGAACAGGGCGAATACAACCCGTCGATTCGCCTGTGTGTGGCGATCTGCAAAGCCCTGGGCAAAACTTTGGACGAGTTGTTTTGGGAGGATGGCAATGATGTCAGTAAATGAAAAGAATTCATGGCAGTTTGACGAGCGCCAAGAGGGCCTTCGCGGGCAGGCCTTCCGGCATGGCTATATAGCCGCGATCATCGTGATTATCGTGAGGATGGTTTTGGCCTCATCGGGGATCGTCTGGGCGGAAGCGTTCACGCAGGAGCTGATCTGGCTTTTCGTCCTTGTAACCGTCGTATCCTGCGAGCTGCATCTGCGGGGCGCCTATTTTGGGCGGGCGATGATGCGCAAGTTCTTCATGTGCATTTGGTGCATATGCACTTCGATAACGCTGGCCCTGCCCATTATAGATCTATGCAGCGGCGAGCCCGCCATACAGAACGGCATGCTTACGCAAAACGGCGGCATGATAGCTATAGGGCTTTTGATGGCCGCAAATGCCGCATGCGCCCTCGCCCGACACCTGCGCCACCCGGAAAGATAATGGCTTCGAGGCGCATAATATGGACATTATACACCGTCTAAATATTAAGCTGTCTAAATATTAAGTTTGACATTTTATAATTTGTTGCATACAATAGTATCAACAGGCCCCCCCACACCTCTTCCATCGTTCGCGGTGGTACGTGTCCAACGGGGGGACATTATTTTGAAGAGGACTGTAACTGTATATGAAACTAAAATTGCCTAAAACATATGCCGAACAGATTGATACACTAGCAGATAAAGGATGCGAAGTTACAGACAGGGGTATGGCGTAACATTATCTTTCAAGGGTAAACTATTATCGCTTATCCGGATATTTTTTGCCTTTTAAGCAACCAGACGGCGCCTATACGCACGGATTGACTTTTGAACGTGTTGCCGGAATTTATGAGTTTGACCAAACTTTACATATGATATTGTTTAAGGCTATCGGTGAAATCGAATGTTCCGTAAAGACTGCTATCGCATATTATCACGCGCACAAATACGGGGCAGATGGGTATTATAATCCTCAAAATTACAATGGCAAGCATCGTCATCCTGATTTTATGCGGCGTTTGTGGGGTGCAGTAGATAGCAATCGCAATATGTTGTTTGTAAAACACCACCTCAATAAATATTCCGGTACATTTCCTATTTGGGTTGCCGTTGAACTGTTTACTATGGGTTCTGTCTCAATGTTTTATGCTGATTTGAAAAATCCGGACAAACAAACGATTGCAAAAACGTTCCAAACAGACCATAAATATTTAGAATCGTGGCTCCATGCTGTAACAGTGCTTCGTAACATATCCGCTCATTTCGGCAGAATATACGGCGTGAGTTTTGACAAAAACCCACTTTTGCCTCGTCATTTAACATCTAACCTTAACCTTGACCCGAACGCGAGAACCCTGTTTAAGCAATTATGTATGCTGAAACTACTCTATGTTAATCAAGCCGATAAGTGGAATCGCAGCATACTTGAACCGTTATCCGCTCTCGTCGAAGAATACAGACCTCATCTTGATTTCAGGCACATAGGCTTCCCAGACAATTGGGAAACCGTCCTGCGTTGGTAGCCTCATCGCGCCTTAGTGATACGGTCGTAAAAGGCTAGTAAAATCAATCTGAAATCCTGCGAACATCCCTGTGAATCAAGGAATTGCTGAGGTAACCATTAATATTTTCATAAAATTAATATTAAATATGACGATATTGTTTAACAGTATACCTGCATGCGAATTGTATTTTCACTCAGTGGCTTATGTTTAATATGCCGCAAAATGGCTATAAAAATAGTAACTATTACTATTTTATCGTTTGCTGCCGAAACAACAGCACAAGAAGGGATTTACATGAAACATTCTAAGCAGAGAGATATCATAATGGAAGCAGTGCTTGAAAACCCCATCCATCCTACTGCCGACCAGGTTTACAGGATGCTTAGGCAGGAGCATCCTTCACTGAGCCTTGGCACTGTGTACAGGAACCTCAACCTGCTAGCGTCTTTGGGGCAGCTGAAAAAGATCGCTGTGAACGGCGAGGCCGACCGCTTTGACGGCAACACCGCCGAGCATCTGCACATGAGATGCACCGAATGCGGCGAGATCAGCGACATATTCACCAAGGCGCTTGCGGGGCTGGACCGGAAGGTGGCAAAGGAAACCGGCGAGAAAATCCTGGGGCACACCATAATGTTCGATGGGCGGTGCAAGAACTGCCGAAACGCGGAAAACGAGGAGGATACGCGATGAAAGAATTGAAGGGGACCAAGACTTACCAGAACTTGATGGACGCTTTCGCCGGCGAGTCGCAGGCGCGGAACAAGTATACCTATTACGCATCCCGCGCAAAGAAAGAGGGCTTCGAGCAGATAGCGCGCATATTCGAGGAGACCGCCGCCAACGAAAAGGAGCACGCGGAGCTTTGGTTCAAGCTGTTCCATGGGATCGGCACGACTTCTGAGAACCTTGAGGACGCCGCGTCCGGCGAAAACTACGAATGGACCGACATGTACGCCCGCATGGCCAAAGAGGCGCGGGAAGAGGGATTCCCCGATATTGCCGCTCAGATGGAGGGTGTCGGCAAGGTGGAAAAGGAGCATGAAGAGCGCTACCGGGCCCTGAAAAAGAACATCGAGGAAGGCAAGGTCTTCGAGAAGGACGTGGAGGTCGAGTGGAAGTGCGCCAACTGCGGCTACGTCTACAAAGGCAAGAAGGCCTACGAGAAATGCCCCGTCTGCGC
>JAIRSA010000229.1 GCA_031255695.1 Eubacteriales Family XIII. Incertae Sedis bacterium
ATATCGAAAACGTGGATGTCCCGATTGCCGAGTATTTTCCTGAACTCAAGGAAAGAGACAATCCGTACTGGCGGCAGATCACCGTCAGGCACCTCCTGACCCATTCGTCCGGCGTCAACGATGCGGATTTTTTGAGCTGGAGTCAGAGTGAGAACTGGGTGGACTATACCCTGAATCAGAATTTGGCGGGAGCGCCAGGTTCGGTGTTCATTTACAGCACAGGCGGCTCGCACCTTTTGTCGGTCGTCATCCGGCAGGCCACCGGCATGAGCGAGTACGAATACGGACTCAAGAACCTCTTTGAGCCGTTAGGTATGGATAGCGTCCGCTGGAGTACAGATCCGCAGGGCATTACGGACGGAGGCAACGGCATTGCCATGAACGCTTATGACATGGCCAAATTCGGCCAGTTGTTTCTGGACGGCGGCAAGTGGCGGGGACGCCAAATAATTTCCGAGGAATGGGCCATTGAATCCGGCAGTGTCCAATATGCCCAGACCGGGCGCTATTCAGCCTACGGATACCAATGGTGGATACGCAAGTTCGGCGCCGGGGGCTACGACACGTTTTTCGCCCAAGGCCACTTCGGGCAGCTGATCTTCGTGGCGCCCGAACTCAATCTGGTGTCGGTATTTACCAGCCGCTTCCCGAATGATTCCGGCGGGCCGTTCCCATATTTTGCGGATTATGTGCTGGCGTCCTGCGAGCCTTTACTTTAGGCGGCCGGTATGATATATTATTAAACAAGGGGGGCGTTTTAGATTCGCTCGGGAGAGCGATGGCGGACGTTGCGCGCCGAGATCTCGTCTGACCTCGTAAAACAGGCGAAAATTTTTATAACTGCCAATAACGAATACGCATTAGCCGCGTAAAGCGGCTACATCCCGCCTTCGAAGCCTGCGGCGAGGGATTTGGGGTGTCAAACAGCAGGCTGCCCGCCATGGCTTCTGTTCGTAGCTGTCAGGGGAGATAAATCGAACTGGCTCTTGCCTGATCCCGCTTCCGGGAGCGGGCAAAAGTGAGAATAAAACGGAAGCTATGCGCGTAGACGCGGGCGTGGTCGCCTTTCGATACAGGGGTGCAAGTCCCCTCGCCTCCGCCACCATTACACTCAACAAATGATACAAAACGAGCCGCTCATTCGAGGCGGCTCGTTTTGTAAAAGCCGTGTAATTGCGGGCTTTATACCCTTGGCGAGCTTCGAGAGGATATTATTGGCGCGGCTGACACGCTTGAAAAGCTGTTGTCCCGGCACGGCTGACAGTAGAGCCTTCGGAGATGTTCAGGCATTCCCACGAACTAGAGGATGAAATCCGCTTCTGACAAACCCGAATCCTCCCGCCGCAATGCGTCGGGTTCCCTTCACGACAGCATCCAATCGATGGCGTTCATCTGCCTGATGCCGTTGTGGGATGCCGGCGGCACGTAATCCATGGTCAACAGATATTTCGGCTCATGGTCGTTTATCGCCATGAGCGGCGCAAGCTCCCGCTTTAACGTGCTCCCATCCACATCGATGACAGTATAGGCGACCTGGTAATACTCCTTGCCGCTGTCCCCTATCGCGACAAAATCAACCTCCGCAACGCCGACTTTGCCGATGTATATTTCATAGCCTCGCCGCAGAAGCTCCAAAAAAACGATGTTTTCAAGGATATGGCCCAAGTCCGCGCTTGACGCCCCAAGCAATGCGTATCTTAGCCCAAGATCGGCGGCATAGTATTTATCGCCTGTTTTTAGATGCTGCTTGCCTTTGACATCATATCTCCCTACCCTGTATAGGATGAAACTGTCAGTCAGCGCCGAAAGGTAGTTCTCCACGGTATGGACCGATATCTTACGCCCGGCGGAAGTCATGGTATCGGAAATGCTTTTCGTCGAACATATATTGCCAATATTGTGGAACATGAAACGCAGTACGCTTTTGAGCATCTCGATATCCGGGAACCTTCTGCGGGCTATGATGTCTTTAAGCACTATCGTGTCGTATACGCCCCTCAGATATTGCCGCCTGTCCTTCAGGTTCTGGAATTCCAGCACATAGGGGAGCGCCCCCGTCTGGACATACTCTGCATACAGCCTGTCTACGTTCGTGCCTGCGGGGAATGCGGAAACGTACTCCTTGAAAGACAGCGGCAACATTTTTATTTCTACATACCTGCCCGAAAGCAGCGTTGCCAGTTCCCCGCTCAAGAGGCAGGCGTTCGAGCCCGTGACATAGACATCGCAGTTCTTTTTGATATAAAGGCTGTCCACGGCTTTCTGGAATTCCGATACACGCTGCACCTCATCAAGGAATATGTACATCTTTTTGTCTGGCAGCAGCCTTTCGTTCACATACGCGTATAAGCGGCTGCTCGTGTCAATGCCTTCAAATTCTCCATCCTCAAGGTTTATGGACAGTATCTGCCCTTCGTCGACACCGTCAGCCTTCAGATAGTCACAGTAGAGTTCAAACAATGTAGATTTGCCGCATCTCCGTATGCCTGTGACGACCTTGATAAGCTGTTTGTCCCTGAAACTGTTCAGGTTATCGATATATTCCTGCCGCGCTATCATAATGCACCTCCGATTTGCTTTAATGATACCACAACCCGCGCCCCATATCAAGTTTTTGCACACTCTCTGCAAAAACTTTTCTGCCACGCCATATTTTTGCACACTCTCTGCAAAAACTTTTCTATCGCATCAGGTTTTTGCATGTCCTCTGCAAAACTCATGATCCCCTTTGGCAAATATGATTCATGAAGAGCAGTGATATATAGCCACCCATGGCAGCTGGAAATGATAGCATTTTAATTTACGTCATGTCGGGCAGGACGAAACGTTTACTTTGATTGCCGCCGATACAGACGAATACCGGCAGGCAAACGAAACAAGGGCAATCAAAAAAACGCTGTCTATTCCATCGTGGCTGAACTATCAGGCCGAAAAGGCCAATGCGCCTTTTTCCCAAATACTCCAGCAGGGCCTAAAGGAGTATCTGCATATATCCAACTGAGGCCCTTGCCGGAGATACCTGCCCCATGCCCCGCTGTCTACATAAGCAGGAAGTCTTTAAAACCCACCGCGCAGTCAAGTTTATAGTGTCAATGTTCAAAAACTTTTTATTTTCCGAAGTTTGTAGTGTCAATATTCAAAAACTTTCTGCATCTCATGCTGTTCTCCGATTAAAATGTAGATAAGATTTGTGCGATGATTTGCTGTCCTCCGGGCGGGCGCCTCCTGCGATTTCGGGCATGCACGAAGCAAAAGGCCGCACGTGCATCGGCGCACATGCGGCCTTTGTCTTTGTTATCAACATCAGTGGCTGGCGGGGCGGATTTGGGGCATCCCTGCGCCCCGCCTGCCGCGCCTCGCCAGCCGCCCAGCCGATCGCCCCGCCAGCTGCGCGTGTGCGACAGCTGCGCATGGCGCCGGCTGGCGCCTATTCTACTGCTGGGGTCATCGATATCTGTGCGATGTTCGCGCCCCCGCTTCCTCCGACTAGACGGATCGTATTCACAGTGCCTGGCAATAGTTCCCTGGTCAGGTCAAGCTCGGAATACCCTGTGAAGGTGTTCCAGTCGCCCGTCGACCTCATGGTCACCCTGCCTGCATCCACCCCGTTGACCCGGACTGTGAATGAAGGCGCGTTGTCCTGTGTGGCGTAGTATACCCCGATCACGAACTTGCCTCCGGCCTCCTTGCCGTCCACATTCGCCCATTCCGTGTATGCGCCGCCATTATGCATGTCGCCTACCTGATAGCCTGTGGGCGATGCCGTGTTGCGCCCCCTGTTCGCCCCGCCACCCACAGTGGCGGTTTCGACGCTGTAGTAGGTCGTAGGCGGTGGCGGCGGTTCCACAACGGACTTGTTCGTATTATAGGTAAATGAGTAGTCCAGGAACATCGGAAGCTTTATGCCCGACACGGCGATGGGCGCACTGTCCGGAAGCGATGCGAAATCGATGTCCGTCAGTATCTTGTTGTCCGGCGTGATACTGTAGCTTCCCGACGATATGGCATCCCCGTTCACCGTCAATGTGGGCGTAGACGCCGAGATATCGGCGTTGAACTTGAGCTGGAGCTTGCCGCCCTCGTCCTCCGTCCATACTTTCCACATGATCTCCGGTGCCGGCTGAACCGTGAGCGTCGCGGACTTGCTCGCCTTCTGCCCGATCACGCTCACCCCTAGCTGGAAGTCCCTCGGCTCCTTCGTTATCTGCATGGTCGCGGGCTCCCACACGGAAGCCGGGACAGATATGGTGCCGTTTACGGTGTCGCCTGTGGCCACTATATCGACCGGATCGAGGCCGAACAGATATGCCCTCAGCGTCTTGCCGGCCAGGTTCGTGCCAGTGGCCGTGAATTTGACCTTGGCCGCGTAGCCCGCCGCAAGCACTGGGGTAACGGTGAGCTCGTCTATCTGCGCCAGATCCGGGATGATCTCGTCCTCAAAGGGCGTCACGGCGATCTGGGCGATGCTGAAGGCCCCATTCTGCCGCCCGATAATGGACACCTGGTTCGTCGCGCCCGGCTTGAGGTTGGTCACCGTGAACTCGGCCTCACGCACAAAGACGTCGTTGCCGCCCGTGCCTACAAGGTTGATATTGCCCCAGTCATAGCCATTCACATTCAGCCTGACGCTCCGCCTCTCGGAAGCCGCGTAGCGGATCGATATCGTCCCCCTGCCCCCGTTGGCGCCGCCAGTGACGCCGTTGAACGTCGCCGTGTTGGCCGCCGACACGAGGCCCGTTATCACCTGGCCGCCGTCCCAGCCCGCATTCGCCACGAGCGACGCGCTGCCGCCGGAAAGCACGGCCGCAGAAGCCGGATATGCGCTTGTGGCTCTGATCGGCGCCGGTGCGGGATCCGCTATAGGCGCGGGGCCTGTAGCCGTCTGCGTTACCATGCGGATCGTCCCGTCTTCGTTGAAGAAGAGCTCGTCCACCGCCACGGATCTGAGGTTGCCGGTGGTGTTGCCCGCATTCGCGCTGTATACCTCCGCATTGTGATAGAACAGGAACCAGCGCCCCTTGAACTCCACGACGGAGCCATGCGAGGTGTCGCCCGTGTTCACGGGGTAGTGGAAGGAGCCGGACGGGACCCACGGCCCGTTGATGCTGGCGGAAGTCGAATAGTGCATGTAGTCGCTCCTCTTGCCGTCCACAACTGCCGTCTGATTATATGGCGCCCCGGTCCTCGGGCCGCCCGGATATGTCAGGTAATAGATATCGCCCCGCTTGAAGACCCATGGGCCCTCATGGTAGTTAGGCACCTGAGTGCCCGGAATACGGGTAAGGGCCGCAGCGCCCGGATTCTTCATCGAGACCATGTCGGGGTTCATCTCGCCGTAATAGAGGCGCTGGCTGCCGCCTATGAACATATAGGGCGTGCCGTCGCTGTCTATGAACACGTTGGGGTCTATCATGCCGTCCCTGCGGTTTGATTCGGCCGTCGCATCCGGCCTCGTGGTGGCGTCCTTTATCGGCCCCTGGTCGACAAAGTTCCTGTCAGGGTACTTGCTGGTCGCGACGCCGACCTCCCAAGAAGAGCCCCAGTTAGTGTCTGTGGGGTGCGGATAATAGAAATAGTATGTGCCGTCTTTGTAGGCCGCGTCGGGCGCCCACATAAAGCCGCCCTCGGCCCTGCCCCAGGCCACCTCGTCGGAGTTCAGTATCTCGCCTTCGTCCGTCCAGTTGACCATGTCCGTTGTGGAGTACACATGGTACTTGTCCATGAGGTCGCAGCCCTGCGCGGGATCCTGGTCGCGCGAGGGGTACAGATAGAGCTTGTCAGGATTGGTGGGCCACACATGCGCCGATGGGTCGGCAGTGAATATCGTCTTGACGATAGGGTTGGACGGGGCCACGAGCTCCGGCGCCGCCGCTCCGGATGTGAAAACAGACGTCGTCAGGACAAATATCAAAGTAAGCGCTATGGCTATTGCCTTTTTCATTTTTATTTGTTCCTTTCTTCCAACTTCTTCAAATATTTTCCTATTGCCCTTTGCCGCCGGATCGCCACGCTACAGCGCAGCGCCGGCCGCCTCTGGCACAGCAGGCTCGAACAGGGGCATGAAATCGCCGTCCCAGCAGAAGACCTTGGCAGTATAGCCGCCCTCCGCAGGATAATCCGCCAAATCCGCAGCGAATGTATATGGCAGATTGCCGTTCGCGGCTGCGGTGAAGCTTGCCGCCTCGGAATAAGCCAGCTTCCCGCCGGCCGTGTATATTGCCAATATGAATGTGCCCGTCAGCGCTTCCGGCGAACGATTCTCAACCCGCGCAACGACAGTGCCGCCGCGCGTCTCCGCGTAGAACCGGCTGTCGCCCTCTACAATGCCCTGCACAAATGTGTGGCTGTATTCGAGGGCGGGCACGCCGTCGGCGTAGGCGGCTATCCTAAGTTTCACCGGGCTGCCAGCCTCCGGCCGGGGCACGCTGATCCTGTAGCCGTCCTCCGGCAGGGCGCGCGCCCATGTCTCCGTGTCCGGCGCGTCCCCTATCGTGAACACCTTGGCGCCATTCACGAACGGGCCCCCGATAACCGAGCCGTTTGGATCGCCTGTCTCTCCCACATAATAGACCTCGACGGTGGCGCGATCGCCAGCGTCAATCAAATAATAATACTCCATGCCGCCCTCAGGGCTTATATATACGTCCACATCGCCGCCGATCTCGGTCGTGCCGAAATCCTGGTAGACGACGGCGCCGCCGTCTGTCACCCTTATCGTCTCAAGGGCGAACACATGCGTGAACAGCCCCACCGCCTCATCGCCCCGGTAGGCCGCGATATTCAGCGCCAATGGCGTGCCGGGCTGCGGCGAGGGTATCTCTATTTTGCCAGTCGCATCGACCGGCGTGCCGGACTCCATGTCCGGGCTGCTGCTGATCATGGCCGCGAGCGCCCCTGGAACAAATGGGCCGTCAAAAAACGAGCCGTTGGGTCCGCTCGCTTCCCCTGTATAATATACGTCCACATAGCTGTCCGCGAACGCATAGTAATAGTCCATGCCCGGGGCGATGTCAACGTACACGTCCGTCGCACCCCTGACATTGGTCCGGCCGCTGTCTTTCAATGCCATGCCGTCCCCGCCGATCACGGTCAGGGCATCGGCCGCCGCCCATGCTGGCGACAGGCAGAACACCGGGACCATCATAGCCACGCTTAGCAGTATGGAAACGCCGCGCTTGATCCCGCGCCGCCTCCACCATGCGCCAAAACCTGCTGGCTTATCAAATTGCATTCAATGCCACCTCCTCTATAAACGGTTTTCCCGCATTTGCAGTGATAGTGATATGCTTGCTAATGGTATGAAACGGCGTCACCCCCTTTCCGGAGCTGCCTGAGCCGAGCGCCGCCCCCCTGGATTGCCGAAGGGCGGCGTGAAATGTGTTCACATAATGTAGTAGGTGTAGATAGTCATGATGCGCATACAGCGCAATATAAAGGCATGTACCAATATTAAGGCTTCCCGGCATAATAAGCAATACCCAAAGGGATTTATATAAGATTTCGACCCTTTTATGGAATATATTATACCGTCCCGCACGGCGCGGCAGCCCACCCTTCGGGGCGCCTCGGGCCCTTCGGCCTTTTCTGCCATGCTCGAAAACTATTGATATTCGCCATAATTTCGAGTATACTATCATAATGCGTGGTGTGATCCATAGGAACGCCGTACAGGATCCCGTGCTGCTGGAAAGTGCCGCCCGTTTCCTGCCCGCTGTCTCATGGAGGTTCTTCGGCAATGGAAAAAAACTGCTTGGTCGCCCCTGTGCTTAAATGGGCCGGGGGCAAGCGTCAGCTGCTTGACGCCCTTGTGCCCCTGCTCCCCAGCGGGTTCAGCGCCTACTGCGAGCCCTTTGTCGGCGGCGGGGCGCTGCTCTTCCGCCTGCAGCCGGGCATCGCCTATGTCAATGACATCAACGGCGAGCTGATACGCGTCTATGAGGTGATACGGGACAGCGTCGAGCCGCTTATCCAGGCATTGGAGGGTTTCAGGAATGAGGCCGGGCATTTCTACGCCGTCAGGGACCAGGACAGGGACAGGGGCGCGTATTCCGCCATGTCCGATGTGGAGAAGGCCGCCCGCACGCTTTACCTGAACAAGACCTGCTATAATGGCCTGTTCCGGGTGAACGGCGCAGGCGAGTTCAACGTGCCCTTTGGCAGCTACCGCAAGCCCAATATCGTGAACGCCAGGACGCTGCGGGCCGTCAGCTCATATCTGAACGCCGCTTCGGTGCGCCTGACATCCCTTGACTACGCCGAGGCCATGCGGTCACTGCCCGACGGCGCCTTTGTCTATCTGGATCCGCCTTACGACCCGGTCTCGGACACCTCCGGCTTCACAGGCTATTCGAAGGGCGGCTTCACGCGCGGCGAGCAGGCGCGGCTGCGCGCGTGCTGCGACAGCCTGCATGCAAGGGGGCTGAAATTCATGCTGTCGAATTCCGCCACGCCCTTTGTCAAGGAGCTCTACGCCGCCTATAATATCACCATCGTGCAGGCGAACAGGGCGATCAACTCCGATTCCGCAAAGCGCGGCAAGGTAGACGAGGTTGTGGTGCGGAATTATACATAGGCGGGCGGATGCGCGGCGAAATTCCGGCGGGGCCCGGCGGGCGCGGATGCGCGGCGAAATTCGCGAAATTCCGGCGAGGCCCGGCGGGCGCGGATGCGCGGACACGCTTGACAGTGCGCCGCCATTGCGGTATATTGTTTTTATAGGGATACAACATACTAGGGATACAACATACTAGGGATGCAATATACTGTTCTTTTGTTGCCTCGCGGCTTTCTGCAACATATTGCCGCGGGGATTATGGAATCAGGTGAAACTCCTGAGCAGGATCCCGCGTCGCCGGCTGGGCGGCAAAGGGATCGCGCCGCTACCGTAAGCGCATTGAGGCCGTAGCCCGTGGTGAAAACCGGTCATTGGGGCGCCCTCCCCTGAGGGGCCCTGAGAAGGCTGGGTTACGGACGATTAGAGATATTCTCTTGGAATTGCGCAAAGCCGGGAGACCGACAAAAGCGCGCCCACCCCTGGGCACGAAAAAAAACAAGGCACCGCCAGCGGAAATCCGGCCGCAGCAGGAGTATAGCCATGACATGGCGCCTGCTGCGGCCATTTTGCGCATTATGCGCATTGGCAATGTTCAAGGACCGGCAATGTTCAGGGATTGGGCAGTAGTATAAGGAGGTTTTTCATGCAGCATACACATTCAGCCAAAACGCGGCTTGCAGCTATTGCGCAGGCCATACTGCTGGCGGCGGCCGTCTTCGCCCTCGCGCCAGCCGCCAACGCGCACGCATCCGCCGCGCCGGACAGCGAGGCGGTCAAGGGCGCCATCCAAAAGGCCGCGGCCTACACCCTTCAGGCCGTCAAGAACCCGGAGATCAGCTCCGTCGGCGGCGAATGGGCGGTGATCGGCCTGGCGCGCAGCGGCTATGACGTTCCCAGTTCATATTACAGCATATATTATGCAAATGTCGAAAAATACCTGCGGGAGAACGGCGGCGTCCTGCATGAAAAGAAATACACGGAATATTCCCGCGTCATCCTTGGGCTGACGGCGGCGGGCTACGACCCCCGCCATGTGGCCGGCTACGATCTCACCGCCGCGCTGGCCGACTTCGATATGACAATATGGCAGGGCATCAACGGCCCCGTCTGGGCCCTCATCGCCCTCGACAGCATGGCCTATCCCATACCGCAGGGCACGAAGGCGGCCACGCTGGCCAGCCGCGAGCTGTATGTCGGCGAGATCCTGCGGCGGCAGCTCCCCGGCGGCGGCTGGAACCTGACAGCCGGCAGCGGCGGAGAGCCCGTCGGCAACGAAGAGGCTGACCCCGATATCACCGGGATGGCGCTTCAGGCGCTGGCGAAGTACCGGGCCACGCCCGGCGTCAGCGAGGCCATCGACAAGGCGCTCGCCCGCCTCTCGCTGATGCAGGACGAGAAGGGCGGCTACAAGAGCTGGGGCAACGTGAATTCCGAAAGCGTGGTGCAGGTGCTTGTCGCGCTGTGCGAGCTCGGCATCTCCGCCGACGACGCGCGTTTCGTGAAAAACGGCTGCTCGCTCATAGACAATATCCTCTCGTTCATGAATGCCGACGGCAGTTTCCGGCACATGGCGGACGGCGCCGGCAATAGCCAGATGTCCACGGAGCAGGCGCTGTATGGCCTTGTGGCCGCGCAGCGCGCCCATAGCGGCGCGAACGGCATATACAGCATGTCCGACGCCGCGAGGCGCGGCGATCAGGCGGCGGTCCCGCCGCATGCGGGCGCCGGGCTGCCTGGCAAGCATCATGATGTGAAGCACGTGCCCGCCGCAGCCCCGAAGACCTTCGCCGATATCAGCGGGCACAGCAGCAGGGCGGAGATCGAGGCGCTGGCAGCGCGCGGCATCATTAACGGCAAGGACAGCGCGTCTTTCGAGCCGGACGCTACTATGACCCGCGCGGAGTTCGCGGCAATAGTCACCCGCGCGTTGGGCCTGGCCGATATGGCGTCTGGCGCCTTCGCGGACGTGCCGGCCGGGGCCTGGTACGCTGGCAGCGTGGGCAGCGCCCACCACTACGGCATCGTCAACGGGGTCTCCGCTTCCGAGTTCCGGCCGTCGGGCACGATAACGCGCCAGGAGGCCGCCGTGATGGCGGCGCGGGCCGCGAGGCTTGCCGGGCTGGACACCGGGCTTGATGCTACGTCGATCCGTGACGCGCTGGCGCAGTTCGGCGACTATACCGCCGCAGCCGATTGGGCGCGCGAGCCGCTCGCCTTCTGTTACGGCAGCGGGATCATGGACAGCAGCGAATTCTACATACGCCCCGGCGATGCCATCAAGCGCTGCGAGATAGCCGAGATCCTGTACAGGACGCTGGAGGCGGCAGCCTTGCTGTAGCAGGGTTCGCGCGGGCGGGACGGCGGCCGCGCCTCCGCTTCCGTCGCTAATCGGGTATTTCCTGCGGTTTTGCTCGCAGACTTTGGGAACTTGCTCAAACTCGCTTTGCTCAGACAGTGAGCCAAGCTCACCAAAGTCTTCGCTCCCAAAACCGGGAAATACGGCCGATTCGCTCCAAGTCAGCTCCGGCGCGGGCGCCGTCCCGCTGGCTGGCGAAGGCTGATCCGCAACTGGGGATGTTATGGCGCTGGGCTGCCGATGATAAGATATTACTGTAATAATGGAGATAAAATGAGACAACACAGGACAAAGATTATAGCGGCAGTGATCATCGTATGCGCCCTCGCGGGCGCCTGGGCCTTTGGCGGCGGCTATGCCGATCGCGATGCCGGTGCCGCAGATCAGGCGGCGTCTTCGGCGCTCGTTTCTGATCGCCCTGCCGGGGATGCGGGCACGGACGGCGGCGCCTCCGATGGCGTCACGGCGGCGGGCGGCGACTCGGCCTCAGCTGATGGCGTGGCCGCAGGCGGCGTGGCTTCGGCTGGCGGCGTGGGCGCTCCAACCGCCAGTCCGCCCGCGGATGGCGCAGCCCCGGCGGACGACGGCGCGGCCGCCACAACCGGCAACGCAAACCCAGCCGACGGCGCGACCTCTGGTACGCCCGCCTCTGAAGCCAATTTAGACAAGTACCTCACCGGCCCGCAGCCGGAAGGCAAGCCGCGGCCTGTCGAGCCGCAGGACACGAAGATCGGCGAGGCGGCATACACCGCCACCCTCTCC
>JAIRSA010000013.1 GCA_031255695.1 Eubacteriales Family XIII. Incertae Sedis bacterium
TCTGGCATTCCGCTATGGCCGCCTGGGCGTTCTGCGTCAATTTTTCTATATTCATAAGCCGCCTCCTTTTACTGTTCTCATGCCGTCTGCTAGGCGCAATCCCATCGGGCGCGGGCGCCCCAGGGCCGTGAAAGCCAGCGGCGCATCCGCCACGCGGGCGCCTCCGGGGCTTGAAGCCCCAGGGCCGTGAAAGCCAGCGGCGCATCCGCCACGCGGGCGCCTCCGGGGCTTGAAGCCCCAGGGCCGTGAAGGCCAGCGGCGCATCCGCCACGCGGGCGCCCTAGCTGCCGCCCGCCAGCCCGATTGCAATATCGGCATAAAAACCAGTATGATCTATTGAAGGATAGGTACCACGAAAATTAGCACTCTAAACACGAGAGTGCTAATAATTTGCTATATTCAATACCTACATGGGTGGTCCTCATGAAGCGGCGCTTATCCATATCAATAGATTATATAGGCCCACAGAGAGAACATCCCGTAGTACAGCTGTCCGAGCAGCGGGCTCATTATCCTCCCCGTTATCCCCAGCATTATCAGTACCATCAATATGGCGAAGCCGTAATTGTACAGCGTGTACCAAAAGTTGAAACGCCTCAGCCTGAATATCTCCGTCACGATGTTGAAGCCATCGAGCGGCGGTATCGGCAACAGGTTGAATATCATGAGGCTCAGGTTGATCACCACTATGCCGCTCAGTATCGACAATAGCCATGGGTTGAGCCTGAATCCCATCAGCATGTTCAGCAGCACTGTCAGGCCGGAGAACAGGAATGCGACGATCAGGTTCGTGACGACGCCCGCCGCACCCACGATTATGCTGTCGCGCCTTACATTTTTATAGTACTGCGGCGAGATCTGGACGGGCTTGCCCCACCCGAAGCCGATGAGCAGCAGCGATATCAGCCCTACTGGCTCCAGATGCCGGAGCGGGTTGATGGACAGGCGGCCCTGGCTCCTGGGCGTGGGGTCGCCGAGCATGTCTGAGGCCTTCGCATGGGCGAATTCGTGCAGGGTTATCCCTATAAGCAGCCCCGGTATCCGGAAAGCGAGCTCCGACAGCCATTTCAGCGGATCCGAAAAACTTCCGCCGCTTGTGGCATACACAGCCATAACTAGCAGCAATATGATCGATAACGGGTTTCTGAATAGATTTTTCAAGTGTACTTCTCTCCTAACGGGGCGTATTATACTTTTATCCGATTAAAAACGTGACATCTTTGCGGCTGATTCGCCCCTGCGTCATTGCAAAGCCTCGCCGAGCCTCCGGGTCCGCCTGCGTTTTGTGCCATGATTTTATTTGAAGGGCAATACTAGATATTTTTCCCTCTGCTAAACCAATTTATGAACTGCCTGGCGCCCCTGCCCGATCTGCCGTTCTGCCTGATCTCCCACTTCATGGCCTCGCTCTCCAGCTCGGCGATGTCCGCGTTGAGGCCTTCCCTCTCGGCAATGCCCTTCACTATATCCAGGTACTCATATTTGTCAGGGGAGCTGAATACGACTGTAAGGCCGAACCTGTCCGCCAACGAGCGTTTTTCCTGCAGGGAGTCATTGATATGTATATCCTCGCCTCCCTCGCGGTCGCGCCACACCTCTTTTATGATATTGCGGCGGTTCGATGTAACGCATACAAGGACATTCTCAGGCTGCGGGCGTACGCCGCCCTCCAGGGCTGACTTGAATGACTTATAGCCCGTTTCGTTTTCTTCAAACGACAAATCGTCAATAAAGATTATAAACCTCAGCCCGCGTGCGGCAAGCGCCTCCATAATAGCGGGGATCGCGGCGATCTCTTCCTTGGGCACGGACACCAGCCGGAGCTTGCGCGGGGCGAACATGTTGAGCAGCGCCTTGACGCTCGATGACTTGCCGGTGCCCCTGTCCCCATAGAGGAGCATGTTCAGGCCCAGCCGCCCTTCGGTGAAGAACTTGACGTTTTCGATGATCCTGCCCTTCTGGATCCCGTACCCGATGAGGTCGTCGAAGGTGATCGGATCGGGGCTTTCCACGCCGACAAGCCTGCCGTCCCAATAGAACGCGTCATACCTTTCGAACAGGCCGCCGCCTTCGTCTCTGTAATATTTTTCCAGCATTTCGGCGCTATCCCTGTCGCTGTGCCGGAGCATGGCACGATGTACAGCCTCACGCTTCGATTCGAGGCTGCGGCGCCCCGGCGCGGCCGCGCGGCTGCGCGGCGTGGCGCCTGGCGTCCCGTCCTGTCGGCTGGCGGCCCCGCCTGGGCTTAGCTCCATGGCTGCAACGCAAAAAGCGCCGTCGTCCGCCGACGCCGCCATCTTCCCCCAGCCTATCCCGTATATCGCTTTCAGCACGCCCGCTTCACGCTCCACAAGGCCGCCGAAACGGGCGAGGGCGCTTGCGCCCTTCTCCGCCGCAAGGCTGAAGGCGTTTTCGCTTTCAGCGATCAGGCGGCACACATGATGCTGCCAGAATGTATGCGCGGCGGCCGGGCCGCCTGGCGCGGTCTCCTGCCCCTCAGAATCTGGCGCAGCCTCCGCCGCGCCCGTGGGGCCTGGCGCAGACGCGCCCCCCGCTGCCTGCCCCGCAAAGCCTTGCACGACCTCCTGCCCCGCAAAGCCTGGCGCGGCGGCCGCATTGCCGTATTCCGACATCAGCGCGCGCTGCACCTCATAATAATCCTCGCGCAACGCCCCGTCGAACGGCGCCGCGCCGATGCCATCGCAGGCGCGGCAAAGCCTGACGGCCTTTCTGACCAAGGCGTCATCCCTTATATTGTCAAAAAAGATCAGTTTCTCTGGAAACAGTCCATTCATAAGCTTTGTCACTGCGCGGCACATGGCCGGCATCAATCCAGATCGAAAGTCTGCTTTATCTTATACAGCGGGTGCGCCTCGCACAGGCCTCGCACTATCTCCCTCGCCCGCGCGGCATATGCCTCGTCGCCCGGATGGTCGAGCACCATGGCGATCGCCTCCGCCGTGCTGACTATCTCCGCCTCGCCGAAACCGCGGGTCGTAAGCGCCGGGGTCCCAAGCCTTATGCCGCTCGTGACGTTCGGCCCGTTCGGATCGTTGAGCACGGTGTTCTTGTTCGTGGTAATATTGGCGGCGTCGAGATAGGCCTCGGCCTCCTTGCCCGTAATGCCGCTGCCGATGAAATTCATGAGCACCAGGTGGTTGTCTGTCCCGTTGGACACGAGCCTGAAGCCCCTCTTCATCAGCTCGTCCGCCAAAACCTTGGCGTTGCTCGCCACCCTGGCCTGGTATTCCTTGAAGCCGGGCTGGGCGGCCTCCTTGAAGCAAACGGCCTTCCCCGCGATTATATGCATGAGCGGGCCGCCCTGCATGCCTGGGAACACGCCCTTGTTCAGCTTTTTCGCGAACTCCTCCTTGGCGAAGATGACCCCGCCGCGCGGGCCGCGCAGCGTCTTGTGCGTCGTCGAAGTCACGACATGCGCGTGCTTCACTGGGTTGGGGTGCTGCCCCCCGGCGACAAGCCCTGCGAAATGCGCCATGTCCACCATGAGCAGCGCACCCACCTCGTCGGCGATCTCGCGGAATTTGTCCGCCTCTATGACCCTCGGATAGGCGCTCGCGCCCGCCACTATGAGCTTGGGCTTGCATTCATGCGCTATCCTCAGGACCTCTTCATAATTTATCTTCTCGTCCTGCTCGTCGATGCCGTACGCGGCAAAGTTGAAATACTTCCCCGACATATTGGCCTTACTGCCGTGCGTCAGATGCCCCCCGTTGGAGAGATCCATGCCGAGTATGGTGTCGCCCTGGTTCAGCAGCGCGTAGTAGACGACCAGGTTGGCGCTGGATCCGGAGTGCGGCTGGACGTTCGCGTACTCCGCCCCGAAGAGCTCTTTGCCGCGCTCGATCGCCAAGGCCTCGACCTCATCAACGTGTTCGCAGCCGCCATAATAGCGGCTGCCCGGATAGCCCTCGGCATACTTGTTCGTCAAAGCGCTGCCGCAGGCCTCCATCACGGCAGGGCTGGCGAAATTCTCCGAAGCGATCATCTCAAGTTTATGTTCCTGGCGGTTCATCTCCCGCTTGATCATCGCGCTTATGTCAGGGTCGATATTGTCCATATGGTTAAAATACATATCATTCTCCTTCGCTTGTCCGGCTTGCAGTATACTGTACCGTGCGCCATTACGCGCCGCGCAGCAGCTTCAGGCCGCGCGCGTACTTCGTCTCAGTCTCCATCTCAAGCTGGTATTTGCTGGCTATGATGCCCCCCAGCTTTATCAGTTCGTCCTGCTCCCCCGAAAACAGCTCTATCTCCAGTTCCTGTATCTGCCTCTCGCCGCAGTCCGTGATTATCTTGCCGTCGTCCAGCGCGATCTCGCATATGGCGACGCCCGTATCCACGCGCAGGCGGTTGCGGAGGAATTTCATCTCCAGGATGCTCTCAAGCGGCCTGCCGTTCAGCAGCTCCAGCACGTCCTTGCCTACCTCGCTCTCCCTGAAAAGCTGTGGGTCCGGCTTCATAAAGCATGTAGGGTCGTCAGTCGGCACATTTATCTCTTCCCGCACATGAAGGCCTCCCGACCTTGAATCATTCCATTTCAGCGAGGCGATGATCCGGGCGCCCTCCATCCTGACACGCAGGGCGATGTCGTTCTTGGACAGGACCCCGTCCTCAGTGTCAAAATACGCCGCCTTCATGAATACCTGCTCCCTTGTGCCCTTCTCTTCGATTCCCGCAATATATTCATCGGCGAGGATCGCTGCAGCGAGGCCCTTGCTGTTCAGCTTATACTTGAGTTCTACTTCCAAAGTCAATTCCTTTTCATCCGCGATCAGAAGCACCGCCCATGGTGTCAACCCTGGCGATGCGCCGCTCCCTATTAATACTATCTGCCCACATAACAAGCCACATGCATCCCGTCATAAAAATGCACGGCGGGTCTGTGCAACCATCCACTGCCCACATGTCCGTACGTCAAATCCCGTCCATGAAAGCCTGGCAGATTGTCACATGGCACTTATAATATTCTAACATAGGGCATTATTGATTGCAACAGTTGATTTTCTCAAGTTTTTTTGCGCGCACCCATCTACGCACCTATCCCCGGTTGCGCCCCTACGCAACCGGATGGAAGGTGCTACTCGAAAGTCCCCCACGCTTCAGCGTGGCTGGGACTTACCGAGAAGCCCTCTGCAAACGGCTGGAAAGTTCCGGCGTGGCCATGCACATTAAAAAAGGGGGCCGTGCGTGGACAGCCCCCTTCGTATCGCCTGTCAGCCTATTGGCCTGCTAGCCTATTTGGCCTTCTTGATGCATATCTCGATTGCCTTTTCGAATATGTCAAGCCCCGCGTCCAGCTGCGCGTCCGTCACGCAGAGCGGGCAGAGGAACCTGATGGCATTGCCATAGGTGCCGGCGCTTTCGAGCACCAGGCCCATCTTGCAGGCTTCCGTCACGATATTGTTGACGAGATCCGTGAATGGCTCCTTGCCGTCCTTGGTCTTCACGAACTCTATGCCCATCATGGCGCCAGTGCCGCGCACGTCGCCGATCACGTCGAACTTGCCGGCCCACTGCTTGAAGCGCGCCATGCATTTCTCTGCGATCTTGAGCGCCTTGCCGGGATAGTCGTCGCGCTGCATGACCTCGATCACCTTCAGCGCGGCCGCGCACGCGACGGCATTGCCGCAGTATGTGCCGCCTATGGTGCCGCCGGGCGTGTTGTCAAAGATCTCCTTGCGCGCCACCACGCCGCTGATCGGCATGCCGCCCGCGATCGACTTCGCGATGGTCATCACGTCAGGGGCGCAGCCCGCTTCTTTGTAGTACTCCGACGCGAACATCCTGCCCGACCTCGCAAAGCCCGTCTGGACTTCGTCTGTTATCATGAGTATGCCGTGCTTGTCGCAGATGGCCCTTACTGCCTTCACCCACTCGATCGGCGCAGGTATGAAGCCGCCTTCGCCCTGGACCGGCTCGAACACGATGGCCGCCACGTACTGTGCGGGCGAAGCGTCGATAAACACGTCCTCAAGCTTCTTGATGTAGTAATTTACAGCATCGGCCTCGCTCATGCCTGCGGGCCTCCTGTAGACGTACGGGAATTCGGCCCTGTAGATGCCGTCCGGGAAGGGGCCCATGCCTACGGCGTAGGCTTTCTTGGCTGTCATGGTCATGGTCAGCGCCGTCCTTCCGTGGAAAGCGCCAGAGAAGACGATGATGTTCGGCCTGCCGGTGAAGCCGCGCGCTATCTTGACGGCGTTTTCGTTCGCTTCGGCGCCGCTGTTCGCAAGCATCGTGTTCTTTTCGTCGCCCTTCACAGGGGCGATCTTGTTGATGGCCTCGGCAAGATCAAGATATCCCTCATGCGTGGTGATGTTCATCATGGCGTGGAAAAATTTCTCCGACTGCGCCTTGACGGCCTCGACCAGCTCAGGATGGCTGTAGCCGATGTTGAGCACGCCTACTCCCCCAACCCAGTCCAGGAATATATTGCCGTCAACATCTTCGAACATGGCGCCCTCGCCCCGCTTGATGACCAGCGGGTACGCCGACTTGATCGGGGAGGGCATCACCCTCGCCCTTTTTTCCAGGACCGCTTTCGCCTTGGCCCCTGGCAACTCTGTAACAACCTTTGGCAACGAATCTCTTAGCATTTTCTCTCCTCCTTGCAGGAAACACTGATCCGCGTTAATACCCTTTTGTGAGGCGGCGCTGGGCAATGGCGCCGCAGGCCGTAAAGCGAATCAACAGATACTGTTTTCCGCTGTGCGCCCGGCAACCCTTCCATGGCGGGGCATTACAGCGGATAATATAGCTTCTATGAAACCGCGCGGGGCGCGGGAAAGTTCCCCGAAACCCCTGACGCAGGCTGCGCCCGCGCCGCGTTGTTCCCCAATCGTCTTGTTTGCTGGGTGCAGTACGCGCGCCCCGTCAGAAGCGCCCCGGCTGTATGCCCAGCCCGGCGATCTTCCTGTACAGTGTCGCCTTCGACAGGCCCAGCTCCTCGGCGACGCGCTCCTTGGCCCTGCTTCCCCTTCCGTACTGGCTCAGCTTGCCGCTTATCACTTCCCTCTCGAAGGCGCGCACCTGCTCGGCGAGCGTCTGCCCGCCTTCGGGCGCGGCAGCGGCGCTCTTGAAGAGGCGTTCGGGTATCGCATCGACGTCTATGTACCTTTCGGACGACATGTTCACGCCGTATTCCACCGCATTCTCAAGCTCCCTTATATTGCCCGGCCATCCGTAGGTCTCGTAGGCGCGCCTGGCGCCCTCGCTGAACCCTGCGATCCCCTTGCCCATGAAGCGGTTGTATTTCTTCAGGAAATGCTCCATCAGCGGGAATATGTCGTCGGCCATCTCGCGCAGGGGCGGCGTCCTGAGCGGGATCACGCTGAGCCGGTAATAAAGGTCCTGCCTGAATGTCCCCGCCGCGATCATGCTCTCCAGATCCTTGTTCGTCGCCGCTATGACCCTCACGTCGATGATAATGGTGCGGTTGCCGCCGACCCGCTCGAACCTCATGTTCTGTAGGACATGAAGCAGCTTTACCTGGAGATGCAGCGGCATATCCCCTATCTCGTCAAGGAATATGGTCCCGCCCGACGCGCGCTCGAACTTCCCTATCTTGCCGTTCTCGCTGGCGCCGGTGAACGCGCCCTTCTCATATCCAAAAAGCTCGCTCTCCAGAAGATTTTCGGGGATCGCCCCACAGTTCACCGTCACAAACGGGCCTCCGCCCCTGATCCCCGAATAATGTATGGCCTTGGCAAACATCTCTTTCCCAGTGCCGCTTTCCCCAGCTATTAGGACCGTAGAACTCCCTCTTGAAGTGATGAGCGCCTGGTTCTTTACGTGCTTCATCGCCTCGCTCTCGCCGATAATGTCGTCAAATGTGTATTTGAGCGTCCCCGAATTGATATTGTAGGCCAGCTTCTTGGCCTCTTCTATATCCCGGAACGATATGACGACCCCTTCGACGCGGCGCCCTTGGCAATACAGCTTGGCCGTGACGATGAAATGGTATGTGCCCCTGATGGTCTTGTAGACCTCTTCCGACTCCGTATACCCCGTCCCCGTCTTCAGCGCCTCTATGGCAGGCGAGGCTGGCATAAATTCGCTCAGATGGCTCCCTACGATGTCTTCCTTGCTGAGCGAATAGAACTTCGCGGCGGTGCTGTTGCATATCTTGATATATCCGTTCCTGTCTACATCGAAGATCCCTTCGTGCGTCGTCTCAAGGACTGTCGACAGCTCGTTTACCGTGGCCTCGTTGTACCCCAGCAATGCCTTCTGCGCCGCCTTCGCCGCAAGGAGATCCGCCATCTTCTCCAGGAATGTGGTCATGTCCTTCTCGTTGTGGATGAGCACGTCCTTCTGCTCTTCCTCCATGGCCACCAGTCCGATAATGCCGATGACGCTGCCGTCCGCCACTATCGGGGTGCACAGCTCGGCAAGCTCCCTGCTCACGTCTGAAGCTATCGACGCCCCGTAGTTCTTGTACTCGCTCGTGTTCGGGACGAACATCGTCTCCCTGCCGCGCAATACCCCGGCGTAGATGAAATTGCCGTCGATCAGGCCCTGCTCTTCCTTCGCGCCGGACCTGCCCTTGTATACGCCCGTGCCGCCCACAAGCGTGAGCTCGTTGTCCACGATTTCCACTTCGACGCCGACGGCGATCGAGATCGCCTCGGCAACCTGCTGGACGCTTTCAGCTATGTTCATCAATAGCGACATTACACCCTCCATTATAGCATAAGAGCCGCAGCTGGAAATGTATATTTATATATTTTTCGAACAGATCAAACATTCTTAATAATACTGAATTTTCCAACATTTTCCCAAATTTTCCCGCCCTGTACAAAAATACGCTAGGGCTGCCCCGCTGTGGCCATATTCTCGCTCGTGACTGCGGAGCCAAGGTTGATCGTGTCCCTCTCTAGCGCCGCGACCGCGTCGCTTATCTGCAGCACGCGCTCAGGCGGCAGCCCGTCGCTGAAGGCCAGATGCGTATTGTAGAGTATCCTTTCGAGCCGGCCATGCACGTCCGCAAGTTTCCGCCTCATGCTTTCCAGCTGTTCGCGGCCGGCGAAGCTCTCCATCAGCTCGGCGCGGGTCATCACTTCCCCCTTGTCCATGTCGAACTCCGACATTTCCGTGACCACATGCGCCTCATAGCCGAAGGCCAGGCGGATCGAGGCCGCCAGCGCCTCCTTCGCCTGCTGCTCCCCGTGCACCAGGAATATCTGGGCAGGGGCCTGGCGCAGCCCTGAAACCCAATCCAGCAGCCCGTCGCGGTCCGCATGCCCCGAAAAGCCCTCAAGGTTGTGTATCTCCGCGTTCACCTGTATTTCCTCGCCGAACAGGCTGACGCTCTCGATGCCGTCCAGCAGCGCCCGGCCCAGCGTCCCCCGTGCCTGGTAGCCCACAAATACTATGCTTGAATTCTTGTTCCAAAGGTGATGTTTGAGATGGTGGCGTATGCGCCCGGCATCGCACATGCCGCTCGCCGAGATTATGACCTTCGGCCGGCCGTCCGAATTGAGCGCCCTCGACTCCTCGCTCGTCCTCGTAAACCTCAAGTTCCTGAAGTCGAGCGGGTTGTCCCCTTCCAATATGTAGTTTTTGGTTTCCTCGTCGAAGACCTGCGCGTTCCGCCTGAAGATGTCGGTGGCCGCCGTGGCCATAGGGCTGTCCACGTAAAAGATTATATTGTCGAGCTCGTGCCGGACGGCCGTGCCGCTCTCGTACAGGCGGTTGAACTCGAAAATGAGTTCCTGCGTCCGCCCCACCGCAAATGAGGGGATCACCACCGTGCCGCCGCGCCGCGCCGTATTCAGCACAATGTCCTTGAGGCGCGTGATCGCTGCCGCGTTAGGCCCATGCGCCCTGTCGCCGTATGTGCTTTCCATTATCACATAGTCGGCCTTCTTTATCTGTTTGGGGTTCCTCAGTATGGGGCGATCGGCGGCCCCGATGTCCCCGGTGAACACAAGCTTCGTCACCTTGCCGCCTTCTTCCGCCCAGATCTCGCATATAGCCGAGCCCAGTATATGCCCCGCGTCGTTGAATACCAGCTTGACCTTGCCGTTCGCCTCCACCAGCTGGTCATACATGACAGGCGCCAGGTATCTAAGGGAATATTCCGCGTCGCTCACCGTGTAGAGCGGCTCGACGAACGGGCGCCCGGCCCTCTCCGCCTTCCTGTTCTTCCATTCCGCTTCCTTCTCATGGATATAGCCGCTGTCCCGCAGCATGACCTGCACAAGGTCGGCTGTGGCGTCAGTGCAGTAGATCTTGCCCCTGAAGCCCCGTTTCACCAGCAATGGTATCCTCCCGCAATGATCGATATGCGCGTGGCTAAGCACCACGAAATCGATATCTGCGGGGTTGAACGGGAAATCGCTGTAATTCATGGCTTCCTGCGCCTTCGAACCCTGGAACTGCCCGCAATCCAGCAGGATCTTGAAGCCCTCCCCGCTGATCAGATGGCATGAGCCCGTCACGGATTCGGCCGCGCCGCAAAACTTGATCTTCATAATCCCCCTACCTCATTAAGCGCCGCCAACGTAGGCGCCGCCTGCCCCAAACGCCTATGAAAGGCCTGGGTAGGCGTGCTGGCGCAGCGCTTCATATAATATGACGGCCGCCGAATTCGCGAGATTCAGCGATCTCAGCCTTTCATCCGGCAGCATAGGTATCCTTACGGTCCTCTCGTAATTCTCTCTCAGCAGCCCTTCGTCCAGCCCCGCCGTCTCCTTCCCGAACAGGAAGAACGAATCCGGCTCGTATTCAAGCCCGGCGTGGCCATGCTTCCCCTTTGTGGTCACGAAGTACATCGGGCGCCCCGCGTGCTTGGCAAGGAAATCCGCCAGGCACTCATACTCCCTGATCTTTACGAATGGCCAGTAATCCAGCCCGGCCCTCTTCGCCGCCCGATCCGAAACATCAAAGCCCAGCGGCTTCACCAGATGCAGCACCGTCCCCGTGGCCGCGCATGTCCGTGCGATATTCCCCGTGTTTTGGGGTATCTCCGGCTCGACTAGCACAATATTGAATGGCATGTGTCACCGAACCTTCTTTTCATGTAATGCCGCCCGCCTGGCGCAGCCCTCCGGATGCCTTGGTTTCAGCCGGCAAACAGCGCCAAACGCCAAAATGGCCGCTAGCATGTAACATTGGCTTTGTACAAATTCAATATGAAATAATTATACCATGCAGATATCAGAAGTGTCAAACCAAGCTGGCGGGCGACGCAAAATTGTCCCGGCGCCGCATCACACGCATCACAGGCGGCGCATGAGGCGCGACCCGTTCTCCACTGCCGCCGGCGCTGAAGTTCAGGTGCCAGCCGGCGCTGAAGTTCGGGCGCCAGCCGTCGGGACGGCGGCCACGCCCACGCCCGCATGGACTATGCCGGCCGGGCCAACGGCCCAGCGCCGCATCACACGCATCACAGGCGGCGCATGAGGCGCGACCCGTTCTCCACTGCCGCCGTGCCGGCCGATGCCGCCCTATACGCGAAGAGGCCCGCGTACAGCCTCAGATCCCATGTCAGCCCGCAGGTCAGGACCATGTCCATGCCATTGCCGTTGTAGAACCACGAATCGCCATAGCCCGTGACGCCGTCCGCCTGCCCCCCCAGCTTCTCCGGGAGCATGATCAGCGGGTTCGCTGGATCGTAGCCCATGGAGAGCACCGTGCTGTCCGCCAGGGGGACGCTGTTCGAAGGGGTGCCCGGCTGCGCCGCCAGCTGGTAGCCGATCTCGGCCACCCTGCCGTCCGGGTACGTCACCACGGCCGTCTGCTGGTTGATCCTTATCCCGTCAAGGAAGACGCAGAGCGCGTAAAGGTTCTCTACATTCCTGTATTTGAACGCCGTCAGCCCGTCCTGCCCGGCAACCGCCCCCGTGTGGTAGCCAATGCCGTCTGTCATGCCGTTCATTGGCGGCAGATGCGCGATCATCGTCATATTCTCCTGTATGCGTATGGGCACGCCGGAGAATTCCACCCACAGGGTGCCGTCCTCCCCCTCTTCCACGGCCGTCACGGTCCTGCGCCACGCCGCGGTGTTCTCGAAATAGGCGAGCACTTCGTAATAAGACCTCTCTATCATCTCCACGCCCATCTTATTGGCGGCAATGCGGTTGGGCACGTCATATACCGACACTGCGTCGCCGGGCCTGTATTTCTCGGATGTCACGGACCGCGCGAGATGGATCCTGTTGGTCGGCCCATCGCTCGTGGTCATCGCGTAATACGAATAATTGTCGTAGGTATTGCTGCCGAAATTGGCATTCGTCACCCCGCCGAACAGCGACTGGCTGTTCAGGGTCGCGGTCTCCACCAAGAAGAGCCGCTGCAATGTCATCCACGCGAATATGTCCAGCTCCCCGAAGCCTTCTTTGCCGGCGGCGAGCTCCCGCACCCTGTTGAACGACATCTTCACCAGCGGGTGCTCCCCGGAGACGCTGCCGATCCGGTCCTGGCCCTCAATCCCGGACAGATACGCGCCCACATGTATTTTATTGACGATGGCGCCGCCCGTCATCACGAACGAGGGGTCTACAGTGTAGCCGTCACGCGGCTTCCCGGAAATGTACACGTACTCGTAGCCGTCCCTGACCTCCCGCTTCACGTAATGCACCGGGATTTCGACCATCACGTCGCCGTTCGCCCCATCGCGGGAGAACGCGCCGTCGCCCTCGTAGACGATCCTGCCGCGGCTGTCTATATTGCAGAGCTTTATTCCGGACCATGGGTATATCAGATCGAAGTCGTTGGCGAACTGGGACGCCAGCTCGCTGCCGATCATATAGTTGAAATTCAGGCCTTTGGCGGCGCCCACACGCTCAATGCTGCCCTCCGGGGCCTCCACCATCCAGCGCACGCCGTATTCGCCGCCGGTGTCAATGTCCTCGGCCTCCCTGCCCCTTATGACAAGCTTGCCGCACAGGCGGCCCGAGACGCTGATCGTGTCGCCTTGGTGCACCTCAATCTGCCCCAGCCCGTCCAGCAGGCTGTCGTCGCCGTTCTCCACGCCCCACTCGCCGCCCTCGTACCTGAGCACTGCCCCTTCGGGCAGATCGGGGAGCGCCATGTGCGTGGCGGGCTCGTTCTCGCTGGCCACGGGGATCATGCCGTAGACTATGTAGACGGGTATGTCCAGCGCGCTGCTCCCTTCCTCAAGCGTGCGGTCCAGGAATGTCACCCGCGCCTCCGCCACGCCGCGCCCCTGCGGTATCTGCACCGTGGAACTGCGCTTGTTGCTGGCCAGGCCGTTCTGCTCCTTGGAGCGGAAGGTGCCGCCCTGCTTGTCGTAGCCGACTATCTCGCCCATCCCGTCGCGGAACTGCCATACCGCGCAGTTGAAGCCCCCGCTCATGGTCAGCCATTCCATTGACGCGTCAATGCCGAACCACTCCGTCGTCTCGAATTTCTCTTCGTCCCTCAGCGTCCCGGAACTGTTGTCGATGCCTCCGGGGGCCGTCCCGGATGGCATCAGGTTCTTATGCGCTATCGTCAGCTGCATGCCGCGCGTCATCTTTACCTCCGGGCTGATCTCGAAGGAATATTCGGCAAAACGGTCCTTCACCGCGAGCGAGCGCCGCGCCTGCCCCAGCGTGGCGACGCCGTAGTCAGGGATGGCCGCGCCCTCCACGCCCGAAGCGTAGAAAGCGGCCTTGGCATAGCAGTCTATCGCTTTTTCTTCATCGTACAGCTGTTGGTAATATTCCCCGAACATCGTCCACGCGCCCGGATCGGCCGGCCGTTCCTGTAGGTACAGCGTCATCTGGTGGATGGCCTTGTCGAATTCCTTGTTTTCCCAGAATGCCGCTGCCCTGGCCACCATCTTGCCTGCATCGTCCGTTATCGACGAGCTTTGCCTGTCCATATAGACCATGCCGCCGACGGCCGCAAACGCGGCTACGGCAGCAGTACATAAGAAGACGGCTAGAATCCTTCTCAAAAATAAGTTCTGCATAGCCAAACCTCCAAAATAATACATGAACGCAAAGTGTCGCCAAAATATCGATTATGTCCACAATGAAGCAGAGCGGCAAGCCAGCCGCGAAGATGTCACGTTTTTAGCCGGAGAGCAGTATTAGCCGTAGAACAGTATGGTCTGCCGCAATGGCGCTTATTTCTTGATCAGTTCCGTCACCGATGTGGCAAGGCCCGCGAGGCCCTGTATGTCAGAGGGTATGATGATCTTCGTCGCCTGCCCGTCCGACACCTTTTCGAGGGCGTCGAGGCCCCTTATGGCAATGACCTGGTTTGTCGGGTTCGATTCCACAATCATCCTGATGCCGTCCGCCGTGGCCTTCTGGACGAGCAGTATGGCCTGCGCCTCGCCCTCCGCCTCGCGGATCTGTGCCTCGCGCGCGGCTTCTGCCGCAAGGATCGCGGCGGCCTTGGCGCCCTCGGCCTCCAGTATCTTAGACTGCTTGTTGCCCTCGGATATCAGTATGGCCGACTTCTTCTCGCCTTCTGCCTTGAGTATGGACTCGCGGCGCTCCCTCTCTGCCCGCATCTGCTTCTCCATGGCGGTCTGTATGTCACGGGGCGGCACGATGTTCTTGACCTCGACGCGGTTGATCTTGATCCCCCAGGGGTCAGTGGCCTCGTCTAGCACCTCCCGTATCTTCGTGTTTATGTATTCCCTGCTCGTCAGGGATTCGTCGAGCTCCAGTTCGCCGATGATGTTCCTGAGCGTCGTCGCCGTCAGGTTCTCTATGGCAGCCATCGGCTGTTCCACGCCGTAGGCGTAGAGTTTGGGATCGGTGATCTGGAAGTAGATCACCGTGTCTATCTCCATGGTGACATTGTCCTTGGTGATTACGGGCTGGGGCGGGAAATCTATCACCTGCTCCTTGAGCGTCACCTTTTTCGCTATCTTGTCGATGAGCGGGATCTTGAAGTGGAGCCCCACCTGCCAGGTGCCGCTGTATGCGCCTAGGCGTTCGATGACATAGGCCTTGGCCTGAGGCACGACCCTGATATTCGTGACAATAAGGACAATGATCACAATAATGAGCAGGCCACCCGAAATTATATCCAGAATCATATTCATACTTACCCTTACCTCCTGATTATGCGCGCTTTATGATGACTTTTACCCCTTCTATCCTTACTATAACTACTTCTTCCCCTTTATCTATCTCTTCCGCAGGGTCTTCGCCCACCGCAGTCCAGATCACTCCGCCCACCTTGACCAGGCCCGCGCCGAACGGGGCCATGGCCTCCACTACGACGCCACGCCTGCCTTCCATCTGCTGGGTGATATTCTTCTCGCGGCCGACCTTCAGTTTCTTTATGGCTATGGGCCGCGTCAGCAGCAGCGTCAGTATCGATACTGCAAGGAACACCGCCACCTGCACGGCTACATTCGCTCCAAGCATGGCCGTCACGGCCGCCGCCGCGGCGCCTATGGCGAACCATATCGTAGCCAGCCCCATAGTAAGCGCTTCTATTATAGCGAGCAGCACAGCGGCCACAACCCAGGCCACTGGCAGATAGTCATACAAAAATCCTATATCGCCGATTCCCATCAACTCCTCCATCCACAGGGCACTTGCCCGCCGTAGCTGCGGCAGCCGCCGGCCGCCCTATTCCTCTGGCGCCCATCCCATGCCCATATGGCACCCGCATGATCGGGCGCCGCCTGGCCGCCGGCCGCCCCGCAAAAGCCCAATCCGGCATTTCGCTAGGCAGTGCCTTTACGGCACGGGTTTCTTGCGTCTATAGAATATTACTTTTTCTCCGTTTTGTCAACACCTAGAGAAGAGCTGGCGTATTGACATTCATCCCTGTAATTGTTATTATTGATTTATGGAAATTATCGCTATTTACTGTACAGGCGGCACGATGCGGCGGCGGCTTGCTTAAGGGGTTTGGGTATACCATCATGGCAATAAAATCGAAAATATTCCAGCGCACGAATCCGGACGGGCGGACGGACGGCGGGGCCACGGCCCCGGCGGAGAGCCCCAAGCCCAGCCTCGTGCCCTATGTGCTTGTCGCGCCCTTCGCCCTGTTGCTGGCATCGGTGCCGATAGGCTTCGTCGGCTGGGCATTCTGCGGCTTCAGCAATTTTTCGCACCATGTCCCCTATGAGCAGGCCCTTATAGGCGTCGAGGTTTTTGACAGCCGTTTTGGCGGCCTGCTGAATTTACTGTCCGGCTTCGCCATATCGGTGCCTGTCGCCTTGCTGTCGACGGCCATCGCGCTGCTGGCCGTGCGCGCCCTTAACTTCTATGAATTCCCCGGAAGGGAGTTTTTCCTGATGCTTTCCCGGATCCGCTTCACGCTTCCGGCTGCATGCATCGGCATAGGCATACACGCCATGTTCGAACTGTACGGCATGGGGGGCACGGCGGTGCAGCTAGGCCTTGTCCAGCTTCTGTTCGCCCTCCCGTTTTCCCTCTCGATAATCAAGAGCTGCCTCAGTTCCGGCAGCCGGCAGCTTGAAGAGCACGCGCGCGTATTGGGCGCCACTTCGCGCTCCGCCTTCTTCATGGCCTCGCTGCCCTCGCTCACGCCGGGGCTGACAGCATCCGCTGTCGTCGCCTTGCTGCTGTCGATGACGCAATACATATTGGAAACAGTCAGGTTTGGGGAAACGGCAGGCGGCTTGATGATAATCGGCTCCCCCCTCATACAGGGGAATGAGCTCACGGTATATTTTTCGATCTATATATTGCCCGCCGCTTTTATGTTTGTGGCCCTCCAGGCGATAATCCGCGCGTTGGTGGGGCCTGGCAGCAAGGAATAGGCGGCGGCCGGGAGGGGCGGCCGGGAGGCGGCAGAAAAGAAGAGGCGGGCGCCACAGCTGGGCGGCGGCAGGACATAGGGCAGGCGCCTCATTGACGGGAAGCGGCCGAAAAAAAAGGGCAGGTGCCGCAGCTGGGCGGCGGCAGAAACGGAGCCAAAACACAATGAGTTTAGTAGTAAAAGACCTCGATCTGCATATCGACGGGCAGCAGATACTGTACGAGATCAACATTGATGTCGAGACTGGCGAGCTGTTCTCCATACTTGGCGACAACGGCTGCGGCAAAAGCACATTGCTGCGCGCCATTGCCGGGCTGGCCGCCTACAGCGCGGGCTCGGTCATACTCGACGGCGAGATTATCGACGCGCAGCCTCCCGAATCGCGCAATATCGCCATGGTCTTCAAAGGTTTCCGCCTGTTCCCCAACCTCACGGTGCTTGAAAATATCGCAGTGCCGCTCAAAATCGCGGGCTACGGCAAGGCAGACCGGCGCACCCGCGCTTCGAAGATGATGCAGATGATGAAGCTGGACAAGGTGGCGGGCCTCCGCCCGTCGAATATTTCCGCCGCCCAGAGGGGCAGGGTGGCGATCGCCCAGGCGCTCCTTACACAGCCGAGGCTGATCCTTATGGACGAGCCATTTTCGGGGCTTGACGGGCCGCAGCGCACCGAGATGCGCAAGCTCGTCAGGGAGGTGCACGACCGTTTCGGCATCACCACCATCTTCGTCTCCAATGACCAGGACGATGCGATGATGCTGTCCGACCGCATGGCATTCATGATGGATGGCGAGATAATGCAGTGCGACAAGCCATCGCAGGTCTACAATTTCCCCGCGACCCTCGATATCGCGAAATACTTTTGCAGCGGGAACACGATCCCTGGGCATGTGCGGAATGGGCGATTTGAGAGCGGTGCCATAATCCTCAATACGCCGGATCTGCCCGACGGGCCATGCGAGGCGATGATCCGCCCCGGCATCATATCCGTCGCGCTGGGGCCCGGCGAATTCGAGGTCGAGCACGTCGAATACCTGGGGGACTATCAGCGCCTTTATGTGAAGCGCAAGGACTGTTCGCTGAATTTCGTCACAAACCTATCCGCCAATTACAAGCCCGGCGACATGATAGACCTACGGATCGAAGACGGCAAAGCCCTGTTCTACCGCTGATTGCGGCAGCCAGCGTACGCAGTGGCGGGCGGCTGCCAGAGCGGCGGCAGGGACGGCGGCGATGTCGGCGGACGCAGTGCCGGGCGGCGGCGATGTCGGCGGCTGTCAGCGACGGCAGTGGCGGGCGGCAGCGATGTCGACGGACGCAGTACCGGGCGGCGGCGATGTCGGCGGGTGTACTTACGGCAGCGGCAGCCCTCATAACACGCGGAAGCTGCTATTGCCGAAGATATCCACGACCCTCACCGCGATGGGGCCGAAATCCCCCATTATGCGCGCGATCTTATTGTCCACACTGTAGTTTTCCCTCGACGCGGACACATGCGGCCTGAATTCTCTGCCGTTGTAGCGGAAATCGACGCTCCAATAATCCACCAGCTGCAGCGAATCGTTCTCCAACACATCGTTTATCGCCTGGATATGATCCTTCCCCACGGGTATGGACACGGCGGCGGCCACGCCCGCGCATGGCTCCGCACCGCAGCCCTTGGCTTCGGCAGCCGGTTCCATCCCGGCCACAGTACCGGGGGCGGGCATCCCGGCCATCGCTCCGGCGGCGGGGGCGCCAGACATCGCTCCGGGGGCGGCCGCCGGCAGCGCATACCGCTTCAGGGTGACGCTCACCAGCCTTTTGGCCGTGTCCAGCGTCTCCTCCGAACTGTATTCCGCAGCGAAGCCCCCCTCCATATCCCTGTCCGCGCGCCCTGCCATCAGGCAAAAATGCGAGCCGGCCTGCACCATGCGCTTATGCGCATTGACGGCTGCGAGCCGGCCGGAATCGCACATCAGCCACCTCCGCCCCAGCTTTTCGGCGGCGGCGCCCAATGTGCCTGATCCGCAGAAAAAATCGGCGCACAGATCCCCCTCCTTGGTGCAGCTTTCCAGGATCCGCGCTATCAGCGCCTCCGGCTTCTGCGTGGCGTAGCCTGTGCGCTCGGCCGACGTGCGCCCGACCATGTCGAGCTGCCACACATCCTTCATATTGACCATCGTGTACCAGCCGCCCTCATCCTTGTACTCCTTGACCCCCTTGAACCTGTAGGGCTTCAGCCCCCGGTT
>JAIRSA010000083.1 GCA_031255695.1 Eubacteriales Family XIII. Incertae Sedis bacterium
GCGCCGGGGCGGGCGCCATACTCCACCGCCAGGGCGGAGACGGACGCGGTGGAGATCCTGAGCGGCCTGCATGGCGGCAGGACGACGGGCTCGCCATTGTGCGGGATGATCCGCAATACCGGCGCACATCCAGGCGAGTACGGGAGGCTGCTCAGGCCGGGGCATGCCGACTGGACGGCCCTGCTGAAATACAAGGGGCACGCGGATATGCGCGGGGGCGGGCATTTCTCCGGCCGGCTGACCGCGCCGCTGGTGTTCGCGGGCGCATTGGCGAAGCAGATCCTCGGCCGGAGGGGCGTGCGCGTGTTCGGGCGCGTCGCGTCTGCGGGGGGCGTGGAGGACATGGCGCCGCCCATCACGCCGGAGGAATGGGCCCATGTGTCAATGTCGCCTTTCCCGGCGTCGGAGGCCGCCCGCGAGGCAATGATAGGGGCGATAATGGCGGCGAAGGGCGAAGGCGATTCGGTTGGCGGCGTGGTGGAGGCGGTGGCCTTCGGTGTGCCAGGCGGGCACGGCGGGCCATTCTTCGGCTCGTTTGAGAGCGTCGCCGCATCCCTGCTGTTCTCCATACCGGGGGTGAAGGGCGTGGAATTCGGCGCGGGGTTCAGGCTGGCGCACATGCGGGGCAGCGAGGCCAACGACGGGATCTGCGCCGAGGGCGGGCACATCCGCTCGCATACCAACAACAGCGGCGGCATATTGGGCGGGATAAGCAACGGCATGCCCATAGTCACGCGCATTGTCGTGAAACCCACGGCATCAATAGCGAAGCGGCAGCATACGGTGGATCCGGAGACGATGGAGAATGCGGAACTGGAAATAAAAGGAAGACACGACCCCTGCATAGCGCCGAGGGCGACACCGGTGGCAGAGGCCGCGCTGGCCTTGAGCGTACTGGAGTGCATGGAATGAAAAACATTGTGCTGATAGGGCTTTCGGGGTGCGGGAAGACTGCGCTGGGGCGGGCTGCGGCAGAGCGCCTGGGCTTGGGCTTCTTCGACATGGACAGCGAGATCGAGAGGCGTGAAGGTGCTGCCATAACTGAGATATTCGCCCAGCACGGCGAAGGGTATTTCAGGCGGCTTGAGGCGCGCGCCGCAGGGGATGCGGCGCTCTGCAAGGGGACCGTGATCTCCACAGGCGGCGGGGCTGTCCTGCGCAAGGGGAACATGGAGACCCTGCGCGAAAACGGCTTTGTCATATTCATCGACAGGCCGCCGGGCATGATAGTAGAGGATGTCGCCTGGGAAAGCAGGCCATTGCTGGCTGGCGGGGCAGAGCGCGTCTTCGGTATGGCGCGGGAGCGGAGAGGCCTGTATCTGGAATACGCCGACGCGGCCCTGGCGAATGGCGCCGGTTACGATGAGGCGCTTGAGGGGCTGATCGCGCTTATAAGATCTGAATATCCGGGGAGCGGCTACGCGGTGATAGGCGATCCGATAGCGCATTCGCTGTCGCCGGGGATACACAATGCGGTTTTCCGGCATAGCGCACGGAGCGGCGGCACGGAGGCCGCCAGCGTTGCCGCCGCAGCCGACGGGACCGGCACGGCAGACAGGGCAGGCACGGAGGCCGCTGCTAGCGCCGCTGGCGCATTCGCCGCCGGACGCGGCCCTGAGGGGATGCCCCCCGCCGTTTGCGGCGGCACGCCCCAGTACTACAGGATACACGTGCTGGCGGGGCGCTTAGGCAGCTTCGCCGCTGAGGCGCGCCGCTCGGGGCTCAAGGGCTTCAATGTCACGATACCGCACAAGCAGGGCATAATCGAATACCTAGACGATGTCGATGTGGAGGCGCGCCTGTGCGGCGCGGTAAATACGGTAGCTGCCATAGGCGGCAGGCTTGTCGGCTACAACACCGATATGGGCGGGCTGCTCCTTGCGCTTGAAAGCAGAGGCTGGGGCTATGCCGGGCGGCGCGTGGCGATAATAGGCGCAGGCGGGGCGGCGGCCGGGATCGCGCTGAAGGCGGCCATGGAGGGCGCGGAAAGCATATGCGTGCTGGGCCGGCGGCTGGATGCTGCCGCTGCCCTCGTGCGCCGGGCAGCCGCCGGCGCACAGGCCGCTGATGTGGGCGGGCCAGCGCCCGCCAGCGCCTGCCCGTCCGCCACCCCGGCCTCCGCCATGCAGGCGCTGGCGCTTACGGACGAGGGCCTTCGGGAGGCCGCGGCCTACGCCGACATTGTCATTAACGCCACGCCCATTGGCATGAAAGGCTTCGGCGAAGGCTTCGCATCTTTAGGGTTCCTGGAGGCCATGCCGCCGGGCGGGCTGGTCTGCGACCTCGTCTACAGCCCGGCCGAAACGGCATTGCTGCGCGAAGCGGCCCGGCTGGGGCTTGAGGCGATGAACGGGATGGGCATGCTGATCTGCCAGGCCCTGCTGGCGGACGAGATATTCCTGGGGCGCAGGCTCGACAAAGCAGGGCTTTTCGAAAAGCTCAGCAAGGAAGGAGAATGGAGGCAGATATGATAATAGTACTGAAAAGCACAGCCACAGAGGCGCAGATCAGCGGCCTGCGCAGCCAGATGTCCGCGATGGGCCTCGCCGTGCAGGACATATATGGCGACAACATGTCCATGCTTGGGATTGCGGGGGACACGGGCATGGTTTCAGAGGACAGCCTCATAAGGAACGAGTTCGTCGAGAAGGTCCTGAAAGTCTCCGAGCCGTACAAGCTTGCGGGGCGGAGGTTCCACCCAGCCGATTCGGTTTACGAAATAGCCGGGCGCAGGATTGGCGGGGGCGCGTTCGCCGTCATTGCCGGGCCATGCTCCGTCGAAAGCGAAGGGCAGATGCTCTCGATAGCCAGGGACGTGAAGGCTGCAGGGGCGGCCTTCCTGAGAGGCGGCGCATTCAAGCCGCGCAGCTCGCCATATTCATTCCAGGGCCTGGGCCTTGACGGGCTTGAACTGCTGAAAATCGCGCGCGAGAAGACAGGCCTGCCGATAGTCACCGAGATAATGTCGCAAGAACACCTGGAGGCCTTCAAAAGGGATGTGGACGTGATACAGGTGGGCGCGAGGAACATGCAGAATTTCCCATTATTGCGGGAAATAGGCAAGACAGGGAAGCCGGTGCTGCTGAAGCGCGGCCTGTCGAGCACTATAGACGAAATGCTGATGGCCGCGGACTACGTGCTGAAAGAGGGGGACAGCCCCGTCATACTCTGCGAGCGCGGGATCCGGACATTCGAAACCGCCACGCGCAACACCCTGGACCTGTCGGCCATACCGGTCATAAAGAAGCGGTCGCACCTGCCGGTGATAGTGGACCCGTCGCATGGGACGGGATACTGGGATCTGGTCTATTCAATGTCGCTGGCGGCGGTGGCGGCGGGCGCGGACGGGCTCATGATAGAGGTGCACAACCAGCCCGTGAAGGCCCTGTGCGACGGCCAGCAATCGATAACGCCGTATATATTCGGCCTGCTGATGGACAAGGTGGAGAAGATACATGAGATAGTGGCGGCGGGCGCTTAGCAGCGGGCCCGCAGGCGCGGAAAGGAAATAATATATGAATACTAATGAAAAACTGAAGGTGCTGCGTGACGAGATCGACGTGATAGACGCTAAGCTGACCCCCCTTTTCGCGGAGCGCATGGGGGTATCGAAGCGGATTGCCGCAGTGAAAGGCATGGGCAACCTCGCCATTGTCGACGACGCCCGCGAGCAGCAGGTCGTGGATCAGGCGGCGGCCCTCGCAGGCGATGGGCTGAAGGAGGAAATCGCCCTCCTGATGCGCTTCATACTCGCCATTTCGAAGGAAAAACAGCGAAAAACCCTCTTCCCGAACGACATCAGCCTGCTGCCGCCGCCAAGGGCGCCGCGCACGGATGGGCCGGCCTGCGTATTCCAGGGCCTGCCCGGCGCATGGAGCGAGCAGGCGCTCATGAAGCTCTTCCCCGGCGCCAGGCGCGAGGCCGTGCCCGAATTCGAGGACGTGTTCCTGGCGGTCAGGGAAAACCGGGCCGACTACGGCGTGGTCCCCATCGAAAACTCCAAGACGGGCGCTATAGGCGAGACCTATGGCCTGCTGCGCAAATACGGCTGCTTCATAGTGGGGCGCACCTGGATAGGCATACGGCATTGCCTGATGGCGCCCGAAGGCACGAGGCTGGAAGACGTGCGGGAGGTCCTCTCGCATCCAGAGGGCTTCCGCCAATGCTCGGGCTTTCTCAGGGGCCGCGCCTGGGATCTCACCGCATGCAGGAACACAGCCGTGGCCGCGCAGGCGGCAGCCAAGGCAGGCGACGGCAGGACGGCCGCGATAGGCTCGCGGCTCGCGGGGGAGATCAACGGCCTCAACATATTGGCGCCGGACATCATGGACGCCCCCGACAACAGCACATCGTTCGTCGTGATAGCCACAGAGCCCGAATACAGCAGCGCGGACGACCTCATCTCAGTGACATTCACGGTGCCGCACCGCAGCGGGGCGCTCTGCGAAGTGCTGCTGCCATTCATGTCGGGCGGCATGAACCTGCTGCGCATCGAGTCAAGGCCGGCCGCGAATGTCGGCTACAGGTTTTTCGCTGAAGTCCAAGGCAATATAATGGAAAAAAACACGATAGAGGTGCTGCGCCACGCCTCCGTCAGCTGCGAGTACTTCGAGGTGATCGGCTGCTACAGGAATACGGAATAGCCGGGCTGCGCGCCTATCCCCGCGTGGGAAAGCGATCATCTGTTGCGCGACGGAAAGCTCAATTTGTTGCGCGCCTATCCCCGCGTGGGAAAGCGGCCTTGCCGGCATCCTTAGAACCAAAGCCTATCCCCCGCATGCGCCGCAGGGCGCGGGAAGGCACGCTAAGGGTCATGGCCAACGCAGGCCTATCCCCGCGCACGCCGCAGGGCAGCGGATCATCGCGCTTTGCCGGGAGAACAGTATCAATACATCAATAATAAGCGAGGAAAACATCTATGAAAAAAATAATTGTCATTAATGGGCCGAACATGAACATGCTCGGCACCCGTGAGCCAGGCATATATGGAAAGCTTTCCCTGGAAGACATAGAAGGCCTGATAAACCGCGAAGCAGCGATTTTGGGCGCTGCCTGCACCTTCTTCCAGAGCAACTCAGAAGGCGGGATCGTCACCGGGATACAGAACGCGGCCGGCGCTGACGGGGTAATCCTGAACGCGGCCGCCTACACCCATTACAGCATTGCCATAAGAGACGCAATCTCAGCTATAGCGGCCCCGGTGATCGAGGTGCATATGTCGAATATATACGCGCGGGAAAGTTTCAGGGCCAAATCGGTCCTCGCGCCCGTGTGCATCGGCACCATATCAGGCTTTGGGGCGGACAGCTACGTACTCGCGCTGCACGCCCTGTGCCGGATATAATGCATTTATTGCCAGAATCATCATGCGGTAAATCGATGGAAAGAGTACTTATTCTTTACAATTTTGTCTTGATTTATTCTCTTGGTATGATATACTAAACCTGAAATATTATGAGTTCCTGCGGATCGGCGGCTTCGGCCGCACAGGATAGATTCCATCGGCCATGCATGCCGCGTCTCTCTGCGGCTGCCGTGGCCTTTGTGCAGCGTTGGGTTTGGCTCCATGTGATCGGACTTGATTTGGCTTCAAAAGCAATACTTTTTAGATAGAGAAACTTTTTGGATCCTGCAGCTGGCTGTGAGGCGTGCGGAAAGGAGGTATGAGACATGCACCCGTAGGGCCCGTTATCGGGGCGGCGGGGCAGAGCCTTGCGCGGAGCGAAAAAGAAGTTCAATTTGATTTCAGCGGACAAAGAAAGGAACATGGAAAATATGGAAATGACGAGAAAACGCATGCTGGCATGGGTGATGGCGTTCGCCCTGGCTGTCGGCTATTTTCCTCTCTCACCGGTTTCCACAGTGGAAGAGGCTCAGGCCGCCGACACGATCCCCATCTACCAGGACAAAAGCTACAGCTTCGACGAGCGGGCGGCCGACCTTGTGGCCCGCATGACGATGGCTGAGAAGGCCTCGCAGGTACAGGGATCGAACGCGGCCGGCATACCGAGGCTTGGGATATCAAACTATCAGTGGTGGAACGAAGCCATCCACGGTTTCAGCCGCAGCAGCGGCGTGGGGAACCCGCCAGGGCTCCTTACGGGCACGTCCTATCCCGTAAGCTACGCGCTGGGCGCGTCGTGGAACCCCGAACTCTACTACGACGAGGCCAGGGAGATCGGGCGCGAGATACGCGAGCGCTCGCCTGGCAACAACCTGAACCTCAACATGTACTCGCCCACCATCAACCTGGGGCGCGACGCGCGCTGGGGGCGTAATGACGAGTCATATTCGGAAGACCCATTTCTTACAGGCATAATGGGCGCGACCTTCGTGCAGGGCGTCGAGGGCAAGGTGTTCAACCTTGATCCGGATGCAAACGTCGAATACACGGACGGGCAGTACCAGCAGGCGTCCACGACCATAAAGCACTACGCGGCGAACAACAGCGAGCGCAACCGCACATGGAGCGGCGCGGACAACGTGGACCTTAGGGCCATACGCGAGTACTACACGCGGGCCTACAGGGACGTGATAGACATAGCGGACGTGACCTCGGTCATGACGGCCTACAGCAGCATTGACGGCGTGCCCGTCTCCTACAGCAGCTACTTCATGGACACGCTGCTGAGGCAGAG
>JAIRSA010000115.1 GCA_031255695.1 Eubacteriales Family XIII. Incertae Sedis bacterium
GCTTCAAATGATAATAGCCGTCCTTTGGCTCATATATCATAGATGCGAAGCATTTCATGATATATCTGCCATCTCCGCGCAGCGGAGGGCTTCAAATGATAATAGCCGTCCTTTGGCTATTATATCATTTGCTGAGGCGTTTGTGTTGCAATTATTTATAATATTTTTTGGGAGTTTTTCCGGAATTTCCCCTGGATTTTCAGCGATGTCCGGGCATTTTTGGCTGCTGCAAGAAAATTGGCCGGCTGGGCATGGCTTTTCCGAAAGTTTCTTGGATTTATAATTGCTTTCTGGTATACTCTATGGTAAGGATTAAAAGTTGTGGCCCCACATCCATAGTTATAACCTAAACTAGAAGCATTTGGAGGAGAACGGCATGGGCAGAGGAGGAAGAAGCGGCGGCGGCGGAAGCAGCGGTGGAAGCAGTGGTAGAAGCAGCGGCGGAAGCAGCGGGGGGCGCAGTTCAGGCGGGCGCAGCTCCGGCAGCCACAGTTTTGGAGGCAGATCGAGTTCGGGCGGCAGAGGCGGCGGCCCGCGGGGAGGGTTTGGAGGCGGCATGTCAGGGGGCGGCAGGGGCGGCTCTGGCTACGGCGGCCCGCCGCGCGGCGGCTACGGCGGCAGCACCCATGTGCATTACGGGGGGCGTGACAGGCATGTATGGGTGCACGATCCGTACGCGGGCACAAGGGTGAGGCGGCCGTATTACGAAAGGCGCGGCTGTTTCAGCGCGGCGGTGTCCGCGGCCTTGGTGCTCATGATCATTATCGTGGGGATTGCCGCCAGCATGAACAGCGTGGAGCGCCGTACTGCTTCATACCATAGGGAGGCCCTGCCCGCGTCCGCAGTCAACGAGACCGAATACATCAGGGACGACGCGCATTGGCTCGATAATGGGGGCGTGACAAAGATTAGCATGAGGTATTTCTTCAAAGAGACGGGTGTACAGCCATATCTTTGGATCACTGAGGAAATAAATGGTTCGCGCGACGCCAGCTGGGATGAGATCGAGGCGGCGATGGAGGAGATGTACCGCAATGAATTTACGGATGAAGGCCATCTGCTCATCCTGTTCTACGAGCCATACCCGGAGGAGTACAAGACCGCGTACCTGGCAGGCTCGGCCGCCAAGGGCGTAATTGACGACGAGGCTTCCCAGATAATACTGGACTGCCTGGATGAATACTATTACAGCGACCTGAGCGAGAACGCGTACTTTGCCAAGGTGTTCGAAAGGTCCGCCGACAGGATAATGAACGTCGGGCCGAATGTGCTGCTCATCGGTATCCTTATTGCGGGTGGGCTGCTCTTCCTGGTCATATTGTACCTGATAGTGACGGCGGTGATAAAAGGCAGGGCGAGGAAGCGGCAGCAGGATATAGAGATCCTCCAGACCGACGTGGAAAAGATCGGGGGGGACGAGGCGTCTGGATTGGCGGGGAAATACGACAACGACTGATTCTATTGGCTGTGTGCGGCGCGGCAGGCGCGCGGGCGGCGCGGGGCTGGCCGCTGTGCCAGGCCGCAGGCGGCACCGATGGGGCTGGGCAGCAGGCCAGCCCAGTAAAGAATGGAGGGAACGATGAGTATTTTAGAAAGGTTCAGCACCATAATGAGGTCAAATATCAATGCCTTGCTTGACAAATGCGAGGATCCGGCGAAGATGATAGACCAGTACATCATAGACCTGAAGAGCAGCCTCGCAGACGTCAAGAAGGAGACCGCGGGCGTGATCGCCATAGAGAAGCAGTGCACGCGCCAATACGAAGAGAATGAAGAGGAAATTGCGAAATACCAGAATTTGGCGAAAAAAGCCTTGGAATCCGCCAATGAAGATGACGCGAGGGTCTTCATAAAGAAATACAAGGATCTTGAGGCCAAGCGCGACGCCCTGGCGGCCAACAAGGAAAACGCTTCCGGGAATGCCATCAAGATGCGGAGCATGCATGACAAGCTCGTCGAGGACATACAGACGCTGGAGGGCCGCAAAGCCCAGATCAAGTCCACGGTGGCCATAGCCAAGACGACGGAGAAGATGAACAAGATCGGCGATCCGTCGAGCGGGGCGTCGGCGGTGGGCGACAAGTTCGCCGATATGGAGGCGAAGGCGAACCGGATGCTGGACGAGGCGCAGGCCAAGACGGAGCTGAATGCCCCGGCCGAAAGCGCTGCGGAGTCATTGGCCAAGAAGTACGTCAGCGCCACAGACGCGGATGTCGAGGCCGAGCTTGCCCGGCTCAAAGGGCAGTTATAGGCTACGGGCCGAAGGCGGCCGGCCAGGCCTGGGCGCGCGCCGGCGATGCCGGCAGCCGCCCCGGCCTGGGCACATGCCGGCGGGGCTTTAAAGCGGGGCGGCGGGACGGCCGCATCAACGAGGCGGGGCGGCAGAACAGCCGCATCAACGAGGCAGGCGGCGGAACGGCCGCGAGGATGCTATGATTTTAGCCGGAGAACGGCATAAAAAGGGGGTCGATCATGACAGATATGCCTAGGGTCAAAAGGCGCAAGATGGGCCGGGCCGGAGAGGACGTGTCCATACTTGGCTACGGCTGCATGCGGTTCCCGCGCAAGCGCGGGGGCATCGACATGGCGAAGACGGAGGCCCAGATACTAAGCGGCATTGAGCGCGGCATAAACTACTTCGACACCGCGTACATATACCCCGGCAGCGAAAAGGCGCTGGGGAGTATATTGGCCGGGGGCTGGCGCGACAAAGTGAACATTGCCACGAAGCTGCCCGTGCCTTCGATCAAGCGGCGAGAGGACATGGACGCGATCTTTGACATACAGGCTGAGAGGCTAAGGACCGGGCATATCGATTACTACCTAATACATAACATAACCTCGTTTGCCGAATGGGAAGGGCTGAAGGCGCTCGGCGCCACGGAGTTCATCGAGGGGCTGCTCAAGTCAGGCAGGATAAGGCATATCGGCTTTTCATCGCATGGGAACCTCATGGACTTCAAACGGATCGTCGACGACTACCCGTGGGAATTCTGCCAGATACAGTTCAACTATATCGACGAGAATTTCCAGGCGGGGCGCGCGGGCCTGGAGTACGCGTCGCAGCGCGGGCTTGGGGTCATCGCCATGGAGCCGCTGCGCGGCGGCATGCTGACCGGGCGGATGCCGGCGGCGGCGCGGCGGCTGATCGACGGCTTTGCGGTCAGGCGCACGCCGGCCGAGTGGGCGCTCAGGTGGGTGTGGGGCCATGAGGGGATCAGCCTCCTGCTGTCGGGCATGAACGCGATGGAGCAGGTCGCGGAGAACACGCGGATAGCTTCCGAAGCGGAAGCGCATTCGCTGACGGCCGAGGAGCTGGAGCTGATATCGCGCCTGCGGGACGCGTTCCGGGAGGCGACCAAGGTGGGCTGCACAGGCTGCGCCTACTGCATGCCGTGCCCACAGGGCGTGAATATCCCCCAATGCTTTGCGCAGTACAACAACCGGGCCATGTTCGGCGGCATCCAGCCATACATAGAATATGCGATGTATCTGGACGGCTTCGGCGGCCGGCCGCCTTCCAGGGCGTCGGCCTGCGTGAAATGCGGCGCATGCGAGGCGAAATGCCCGCAGAAGCTCCCGATAATGGAATGCCTGGAGGAGACTGCCGCCGCCATGGAGAAGAAATATCTGAGCGGGCTGGTCAGGCTGGGCAGGAAGATCGTCTACCACGGGCTGGGCTGACGGCGATGGCAGCGCAGGCGGCGGCTGGGCTGGCTGGGCTGGCGGCGCAGGCCGCGATGGCTGCGGCCCCGCTGGCTGGGATGGCGGCGCAGGCCGCGATGGCTGCGGCCGGGCTGGCTGGGATGGCAGCGCAGGCCGCGATGGCTGCGACCCCGCTGGCTGGCGAAGCATGGGCCGTAGCGGCAAATCAGCCGGCCGGCGTGGCCGGCATAGAGATGTAATTCGGCGTTTGCGTGGCGTGAGCCATGCGCCGGGAATGGGGTTACAATGGAGAACAAAACGAAATCGGCCAGGCGCGGCAGCGCCTACGCAATATTCGACATCGATCCGCTGCTACAGGGTTTCCGCGGGGATATAGGCCTGCGCATGCGCAACTATGCGAATATGAAGAAGCGCCTGATCGGCGACGGGGCCCAAAGCCTCTCCGCATACGCCAACGGGCATATGTACTTCGGCTTCCACAGGGCGGGCAAAGGCTGGGTATACCGCGAGTGGGCGCCCAATGCGGATATGATCTGCCTTTTCGGCGATTTCAACGGATGGAACAGGCTGAGCCACCCGCTGCGCGATATTGGCGGCGGCGTGTGGGAGATACAGGTGGACGGGGAGCTGCCGCATGGCTCCAAGGTCAGGATCATAATAGACACGGCCGAGGGGCCGCTTGAGCGCATACCGCTGTACTGCACGAGGGCGGTGCAGGACCCCGCAAGCCTCGCCTTCGACGGGCAGATATGGTCGCCGCCCGAAGCCTTTGCCTGGACGGACGGTGGCTTCGCGAGGGACGGCAGCGAGCCGCTGCTGATCTACGAGGCCCACGTCGGCATGTCCGGCGAAAAGGCGGGGATCGCCTCCTACAGCGAATTCGCCGAGAACATATTGCCGAGGGTAAAGCGCCTCGGCTATAACACGATCCAGCTGATGGCGGTGATGGAGCACCCGTACTACGGCTCGTTCGGCTACCAGATATCCAACTTCTTCGCCGCCTCGTCGCGCTTCGGGACCCCGGACGAGCTCAAAGCCTTGGTGGACAAGGCCCACAGCATGGGCATAGCCGTGCTCCTGGACCTCGTGCATTCACATGCGGCGAGCAACGAGAACGAAGGGATAGCGCGGTTCGACGGCACGGTGTTCCAGTTTTTCCACGAGGGGGCGAAGGGCGACCACCCGCAGTGGGGGAGCAAGCTCTTCAACTATGGAAACCCCTCAGTCATACATTACCTGCTTTCGAACCTGAAGTTCTGGCTTGAGGAATACCATCTGGACGGCTTCCGCTTCGACGGCGTCACCTCCATGCTGTACCACGACCATGGGCTTGGGGAGGCTTTCGACAATTACCGGAAATATTTTTCGATGAACACCGACACGGAGGCCGTGGCCTACCTCCAGCTTGCCTCCGAACTGTGCAAGGAAGTCAAGCCGGGGTGCGTGCTTGTGGCTGAAGACATGAGCGGCATGCCTGGGATGTGCCTGCCCATCGCGAGCGGCGGGCTGGGCTTCGACTACCGCCTCGGCATGGGCACGCCGGACTTCTGGGTGAAATGCCTGAAGGAAAAGCGGGACGACGACTGGGATATCGGCGCGTTGTGGCACGAGCTGACGCAGCGCCGCCCCCAGGAGAAGGTCATAGGCTACTGCGAGTCCCACGACCAGGCGCTCGTCGGCGACAAGACGATCATGTTCTGGCTGGCCGACAAGGAAATGTACTGGCATATGGGCAAGAGCGAGCCCAACCTCGTCATAGACCGCGCCATAGCGCTGCATAAGATGATCCGCCTCGTGACATGCACATGCGCGGGGGAAGGGTACCTGAATTTCATGGGCAACGAATTTGGCCACCCGGAGTGGATCGACTTCCCCAGGGAAGGCAATGGGAACAGTTACCATTATGCGAGGCGCCAATGGAGCCTGGCCGAGGACAGGACGCTCAAATACCATTATCTAGAAGAATTTGACACCGCCATGATCAGGCTCGTGAAGGCGGGCAATCTGCTGGCCGAGCGTTCGGAGCTGGAGTTCTGCGACCATGCCGCCAAGACGCTTGCCTACCGCAAGGGGCGATTCACCTTCTTTTTCAATTTCCACCCTGTGAATGATTACACGGCCGAGCTGGGCGCGCCGGATGCCGGGAGCTGGTCCGAAGCGATCCACACGAACAATAAGGAGTTCGGCGGCTACAGGGACGAGGGCGAGCGGGCCATATCGACGGAGGGCGGGCGCTGCCGGCTGCGCATCGACAGGCGTTCCGCCATCGTGCTGGAGAGGCCCTGACGCCAGGCGTTCCGCCATCGTGCCGGAGAGGCCCTGACGCCAGCCGCCCCAAACATAGACCGCGCCGCGCCACCGAATAGCGCGCTGCAGCTTATACCGCGCCAGTCAGCGGGGCGGCGGCCGCCCATGTGAACGGCAACAATAATATTTATCGCGCACAAACAGAAAGGAATGAAGAAATGCCAAAGCCAAAAGGCACATATTACATTACGACGCCAATCTATTACCCCAGCTCAAACCTGCATATCGGCCACACCTACTGCACCGTGATGGCCGACGCCATGGCGAGGTTCAAGAGGATGACCGGATATGAGGTCATGTTCCTGACGGGTACAGACGAACACGGGCAGAAAATCCAGGAGATAGCGGAAAAGAAGGGCGTCAGCCCCAAACAGCATGTGGATGAGGTCGTGGGCGGCATAATAGAGCTTTGGAAGACCATGGAGATATCGTACGACGACTTCATAAGGACGACCGAAGACAGGCATAGGCGCAGGGTCCAGGAGATATTCGTCAAGATCAACGAAAAAGGCGATATCTACAAGGGCGAATACGAAGGCTGGTACTGCACCCCATGCGAGTCGTTCTGGACAGAGAAGCAGCTCGACGGCGGCAAATGCCCCGACTGCGGCCGCGAGGTAAAGCTCACGAAGGAGCCGGCGTATTTTTTCCGCCTTTCCAAATACCAGGACAAGCTGACGGAACTGTTCGAAAACAACAGGGAGTTTCTGCAGCCGGATTCCAGAAGGAATGAAATGCTGCAGTTCGTGAAGCAGGGCCTTGACGATCTGTGCATATCGCGCTCATCGTTCGACTGGGGGATCCCGGTCCCCGTGGAAGAGGGCCAGGTGATTTACGTGTGGCTCGACGCGCTTTCGAACTACATAACCGCGCTGGGCTGGCCGGAAGAGACCGAAAAATACGAGAAGTACTGGCCTGCCGACGTCCATCTCGTGGGCAAGGAGATAGTGCGGTTCCATACAGTGATCTGGCCCGCCATGCTCATGTCCATGGGGCTGCCGCTGCCCAAAAAGGTGCTGGGGCACGGGTGGCTGCTGCTGGAAGGCGGCAAGATGTCCAAATCCAAAGGCAACGTGGTCGATCCCGCAAAGCTCATCGCCCGCTACGGCGTGGACGCGCTGAAATATTTCCTGCTCAGGGAATACAGCTTCGGCATGGACGGGGTATATACAAATGAAGTGATGCTGACCCGCATCAATGCCGATCTGGCGAACGACCTTGGGAACCTGCTGTCGCGCACGGTCTCTATGATAGAGAAATACAGCGGCGGCACACTGCCGCAGCCAAGCGTGGGCGGCGAAGGCGACGCGGCGCTCACGGAGGCCGCCGTCTCCGCGGCAGCCAAGGTGGAAGCGCATATGGACCGCTTCGCGTTCAACCACGCGATGGAGGAGATCTGGTCGCTTGTGGCGAGGACGAACAAGTATATCGACGAAAACAGCCCATGGGCATTGGCGAAGGACGAAAGCGGCAAGGGCAGGCTGGACACCGTCCTGTACAACCTGGCCGAGTCGCTGCGCATAATATCCGTGCTGATAATGCCGTTCATGCACCACACGGCCGAGGAGATACGGTCGCAGCTGGGCATAGGCGGGCAGGAAGCGCTGTGGGGCGACGCCATGGAGTTCGGCCTTCTGGGCCAGGCTGAGGTGAAGAAGGGGCCCCTGCTCTTCCCACGGCTGGATGTCGCCAAAGAGCTTGAGGAACTGGAGGCCATGAAATAGGCGCCTGGGCTTGGGCTGGAAAAATAAATGGAGGCATGGGCACATATGTTTTTTGATTCGCATACACATTTGAACAATGAGGGCTACAGCGAGAACGACCGCGCGGCCCTAGCTGCCGCCATAGAGGCCTCGGATGTGTCTTACGTGGTAGATGTGGGCTTCGATCTGGAGAGTTCGATGATAGCGGCGCGGCACGCGGCGAAATACCCGTGGTGCTATGCGGCGGCGGGATTCCACCCGCATAACGCCAAGGATATGGACGGCGAGTCGCTGCTCATGATAAGGAATATTGCGAAAAAGGACAAGGTCGCCGCGATCGGCGAGATCGGGCTCGACTATTACCGCAACCTGTCGGACCGCGGCTGCCAGCAGGACTGCTTCCGCCGGCAGATCGCGCTCGCGATGGATCTGAAGATGCCGATCGTCATCCATGACAGGGACGCGAACGACGACGTGCTCCGCATACTGAAGGAGGAAGGCGTGTTCGGCAAGGGCCGAGCCGGCTGCTTCCCCCCCGGCGAAGACGGGCTGCCTGACGCGAGGCTCCTCATGCATTGCTTTTCCGGCAGCGCCGAACTGGCGCGGCAGTACGTGAAGCTGGGCGCCACTATATCCATAGCGGGGCCGGTCACCTACAAGGGCGCCCGCAGGCTGGAAGAGGTGGTGAAGGCCCTGCCGATGGGGCGGATGCTCATAGAGACCGACGCGCCCTACCTGACGCCGGAGCCTTTCCGGGGCCGGCCGAACTCGTCCCCGCTCATAAAATACACAGCCGCCAAGGTTGCGGAAATAAGGGGCATATCCCTTGAAGAGACGGCCCGCGCCACCTGCGCGAACGCCAAGAGGTTTTTCGGGATACGGCAGTAGGCAGTGCAAATGGCAAACAATACGGCACACAGCGCCGCAGGGGCCGTAAAAAGGGCCATCGTGGCAAACAGACTGATAGAAAAAGGTTCGCATATCGTGGCAGGCCTCTCAGGGGGCCCTGATTCGGTATGCCTTTTTCATATATTGGCGGGGCTGCGCGGGGAAATGGGCTTCGGCCTGTCGGCCGTGCATGTGAACCACCGCCTGAGGCCGGGCGCGGCCGAGGGGGACGCGGTATACGCGGAGGCGCTATGCCGCAGCCTAGGGGCGGATTTCTACGGCTTCGAGAGGGAAGTGGCCACCCTGGCGGCGGGATGGGGCGTGAGCGAGGAAGAGGCCGGGCGCATCGTCCGCTATGAGGCCTTCGACGAGGCCGCGCGGGCGATCGCGGCGGCGCAGGGGCTTGCCAGCGGGCAGGTGAGGGTGGCAGTGGCCCAGAACAGGAACGATCAGGCGGAAACGGTGCTGATGCGCCTGCTTCGGGGATCAGGGACCGACGGGCTGGCCGCCATGCCGTATATAAGGCGCGGCAGCGGGGGCTTCGACATCATAAGGCCGCTGCTGGACACGGACAGGGCCAGCATTGAGGGATACTGCCGCCTGAACGGGCTTGAGCCGCGCATAGACCACACGAACAAGGAGGCGGCATACAGGCGGAACAGGATCAGGCTTGAGTTGATGCCGCTGCTGGAGCGGGGATACAACAGCAACATAGTCGATACCCTCGCCCGCCTTGCGTCCAACGCCGCAGAGGACCGCGACTATTTTGGCGCCGCCACGGACAGGCTCCTGGAGGAATACGGCGTCTTTGAGGGCGATGGCGGAGGCATGAGGCTGGAATTCCCGCGCGAAGAGGCGGCGAAGCTGCATCCGGCGCTCAGGCACAGGCTGTTTGTGAAATGCTTCGAGCGCATAGGGCTCGTGCAGGACATAGAGGCCGCCCACCTGCGGGTTGCGGACCATATCGCAGGCGCGGCAGGCACGGGCAAGACAGCGGAATTCCCTGGCGGGTACAGGCTCACGAGGCGCTACGGCACGCTCGTGTTCTACAACGCGGGGGCGCCCGTGGCCGGGGCGCCGCACAGCGCCCGCAGCGGGGGCGGGCCGGCAGCGCCCGCCGGGCCCAAAGCGCCCGCCGGGCCCGCCGGACCCAAAGCGCCCGCAGCGCCCGCAGCGCCCGCTGGGTCCACAGCGCCCACAGCGCCCGCTGGGCCGCGGCATAGCGCCGGCACGGATCCCGAAGCCCTATGCCCAGGGGCGCCCGCGCCCGCCGGCCACACGAACCACGACATAGCGCTGCGGGCATTGCTTTCGGGCAAAATGGAAACATTGACGTTTGAGCAGGGCGGCCTGGCGGTATATATTGCGTGTACAGTACGCGAAGAATTGAATCATATCCCCAAATCGGCTGCAACGCGAGGGCGTACGGCAATTTTTGATTATGAGTCTTTAATTGCCAGTACTGATTGCATAACGATAAGAACTCGCCAGCCAGGGGACTGGATGAGCCCGGAAGGCATGCAGGGCAGAAAAAAAATTCAGGACATATTTGTGGACGCCAAATTGCCGGCCGGGTCCCGGGGCAGCACGCCGCTAGCCGCAATAGGGGACGAGATCATCTGCATCCTGGCAGAAGGAAGATTGTACAGAAAGACACAAAAATACGCAATAAACGAGGAAACCAAGCGCATTTTCGTGCTTGAATATGCGATACATGCATGATATAATTACTACTTAGCAGATGCGCGGCGGAGCTGGTTTTGGCCGGCTGCCAGGCGCACTGTGAAGAATGAAGGGAGTATTTGAGCTTTTGAATAAAAGTATTAAAAATGTCAGCATATATATGGCGATCATACTAATTGTCGTCATAGTGGCATGGGTTTATGTGGGCGGCACCCAGCAGAAGGGGCCGACGCGCATTGTCATTTCAGAACTGGTGGACAAGCTCTCCAGCGAGCAGATCACCGAGATGACGATAGAGGGACAGTATATTACCGGTGTAATGCAGCCGGGCGACGAAAGCTTTGTGTGTTTTACCCCTAGCCTTGTCGAAATAAGCATTCTGGAAGAAAAATACATATTCCCGCAGATCGAAAGCGGCATAATAGAGTTCTCCGGCAACAAGCCGCGTGAGACGCCATGGCTGCTGAACCTGCTGCCAACCATACTGATGATGGGGATACTGATATTTTTCCTGTTCATCTTCATGAACCAGAGCGGCGGGGGCAGCGGCAAGGTCATGTCATTCGGCAAGAGCAGGGCGAAGCTCCACAAGGAGGGCGAGCTCAGGAAGGTGACTTTCGGCGATGTCGCCGGGCTTGACGAGGAAAAGGAAGAGCTTGAGGAAGTCGTGGATTTCCTGAAGAACCCCAAGAAATACAACGAACTCGGCGCCAGGATCCCCAAGGGGATACTGCTCGTGGGCCCGCCGGGCACAGGGAAGACCTATATCTCCAAGGCGGCGGCCGGGGAGGCGGGCGTGCCATTCTTCAGCATAAGCGGCTCCGATTTCGTAGAGATGTTCGTGGGCGTCGGCGCCTCGCGCGTCAGGGACCTGTTCGAACAGGCCAAGAAGAGCTGCCCTTGCATCATCTTCATCGACGAGATCGACGCGGTCGGGAGGAAGCGCGGCGCGGGCCTGGGCGGCGGGCATGACGAGAGGGAACAGACGCTGAACCAGCTATTGGTAGAAATGGATGGGTTTGGCGAAAACTCGGGCATAATCATACTGGCGGCCACCAACAGGCCGGACATACTGGATCCAGCCCTATTGAGGCCGGGGCGCTTCGACAGGCAGGTGGTCATAGGGATACCGGACATAAAGGGCCGGGAGGCGATCTTCAGGGTGCATTC
>JAIRSA010000130.1 GCA_031255695.1 Eubacteriales Family XIII. Incertae Sedis bacterium
AGGATCACGGGCATGACGGGGCAGCAGGAGAACCCAGGGACGGGCTACACGCTCATGGGCGAGGAGACCAACGAGGCGGACATACCCGCCATATGCAAAGCTATTGGCATAAAAGGGGACAACATATACCTTGTGAACCCCCTCCGGCTCGACGAGACGGATGCGGCCCTGGAGGACGCCCTCTCCAAGCAGGAGCCGACAGTGATAATAACAAGATGGCCATGTATATTGAAGCGTTTTTCGGACAGGGACAAGGCGGAATTCGATCTGTCGCCAAAGCAGTGCCGCATAGACCAGGAGAAGTGCACGAAGTGCCGTGTGTGCGTAAACACCGGATGCCCCGCGATCTATTCGGGCAAGGAGATCACCATCAACGGCGCATCATGCACAGGCTGCGAGGTCTGCAAGCAAGCATGCCGTTTCGGCGCCATAGAGACGGTGTAGCGGCGGCTGGCGCTACGGCGCTACGGCGCTACGGCGCTACACGGGCGCACTGCGCCAAGAGGCAGCGTGCCTAAGCGCACGGCGCCAAGCGGCCGAGCGGCTTTCGTGGCGCACTGCGCCAAGCCGCCGGCGCATTTACCGGGAATCAGGCTTCAAATAGATCGGCGAGGTGATCGGCGTGTTATCCGCACATGCGATAGGAGGTTGCAAATGGGCGATGTGAAAAATATAATTTTGGTGGGCGTAGGGGGCCAAGGCACTATACTCGCAAGCAAGATATTGTCGGAAGGGCTTATGGAGGCGGGGCATGACGTGAAAATGTCAGAGATACACGGCATGTCACAGCGCGGCGGCAATGTAAGCACCCAGATAAGGTTCGGGAAGAAAGTGAACTCGCCGATCGTCGGCAAGGGCGAGGCGGACATTATCGTGGCGTTTGAAAAGATGGAGGCCCTGCGCTGGCTTGAATACCTCAAGCCAGGAGGCAGGTTCGTGATAAACGATTTTGAAATACCGTCGGCGCCCATACTGATGGGCAAGGCGCAGTACCCGGAAGGCATACTGGAAGAACTGTCTGCCAAGGCCAACACGGCGGTCTTCAAGGCGGGCGAGATAGCCGAGCGCATAGGCAACACAAGGACGATGAACATAGTCCTGCTCGGCGCGCTGGTGAAAGCCCTAGGGATAGAAGGCGTGGACTGGGAGAACGCGATAAAGCGGAACGTCAAGGCTGGGTTCGAGGAGATAAACATAAGCGCCTTCGAAGAAGGCCGGAGGCAGGTGGAGCGTTAGCGCCCCGAAAAACAAAATAAGCAAATTTTATATTGACAAGGGTTTTAGATAGGGGTATACTATCATTGGTTAGTGATTTAACCCATTAACCATTGAACCATATATGCTAGATGACGAAAGAGGTGATGGCCTTGCATGAGGAAAAACCCGTATTTATGCAGATTATAGAAATGATTGAGGACGACATCATTTCCGGCACGTATGGCGCGGATGAGCTGATCATCTCGACACCGCAGATATCCAAGCTGCTGTCCGTCAACCCGACGACGGCGCAGCGGGCGATCGGGGTGTTGACGGATCGCGGGATAATCTACAAAAAACGCGGCGTGGGCATGGCCGTCGCGCCTGCCGCCAAGGAAAAGCTGCTGGAGGAAAGACGGGCGCGCTTCTTCGAGAAAACCGTACCTGGATTTGTGGAAGAGGCAAGAAAAATCGCCATAACAGGCGACGAACTAATAAAAATCATAAAGGAGAGTATTAATGATTGAATTTTCAAACGTGACGAAGAACTATGGGAAAAACACGGCGATGGATAATTTTTCCATAAAGATCGACCAGCCGGGCATGTATTGCCTATTGGGGCGCAACGGGGCGGGCAAGACCACCCTGATGAAACTTTTGGCAGGGAATGTCGCGGCAAGCGAGGGCACAATCACGGTCAACGGTGAGGCGGCCGGCCCGCTCGCCATGCCGGAAAGCGTGCATTTCGTCGAGACGGGCGCGACGCAGTTCAATATGCGGCTGGCGGATCTCTTCAAGGCTGCGGCGGAAGTCAACCTGTCTTTCGACGTGCCTTTCGCGATGGGGCTCGCGCGGCGCTTCCAGCTGGACGCCTCAAAACGGTACAAGCATCTGTCCTTCGGGATGAAAGCGATGGTGAACACAGTCATAGCAATGGCATCTGGCAGGGACATCCTGCTGCTGGACGAACCTGTGCTCGGCTTTGACCCGGTAATGAGGAAGGTGTTTTATGAGCTGCTCAGCGAAAGCTGCGCAGGGAGCACAAAAACCGTGATCGTCTCGACGCACATCATAGACGAAATCGAGAAAACGGCTGAACGGCTGATTATCATAGATCGGGGGAAGAAGGTCTTGTTTTGCGACATGGCGGAAATTGACGAAAAAGCCTACTGTGTGACCGGCATTTCCGAGTCAGTCCAAGCGGCGACTGCAGGGCTCAATATAATCTCGGAAACGAAGGCGGGGGGCTTTATGACACGCCACATCTATGATCAGCGCATTGAGGCGAGCGAAAAATATTCCGTATCATCGCTTGGGCTTACGGATTTCTTCGTCAGCCTTGTAGGCAGAGAGCAAAATAGTGGGGAGGCAATGTAAATGAAGACAATGACAGGCATAGCCAAAATCAATTTGAAACAGTCAAAAACGGCGTACATGATCGTTGGGATCTTGTTTTTTCTGCAAGTCGGGTCCGAGATCGTCACACGTGTGATACTGCGATTAGAAGGCGGGGGGCTGGCGCTCGGCAACTATCTGCTGCTTCTGCCTTTGCTAATGGGCATATTCATCCCTGCGAAGAACTTCTCCAAACTGCTGAACCTAGGCTGCAAGCGCCTAGATTTCTTCAGGGGCTGCCTGCCGGCATACGCGGCTGCGGCGTTTTTCGTGACGCTTGCCTGCCTTGTCCTTTGGCTGGCCGTTGATCCCGTTTTGCTGTCATACTCAAGCGAGCCGTCGCTCTACAACCTGTTCGACGTTTTCGGCTTTGCCAGGGACGGCGTGGCCATTGCGTTCTTCCGGATGTTCGCGTTCCTGCTGCTCGTATCCTGCGTGGCGCACACATTGACGCTGGTGCAGGGGCGCTGGTACGGCTGGCTCGCTGATGCGCTCATCATAATCATAATCAGCGTGTTCACGCCCATAGCCCCGCTCCGCGCCGCGCTCGTGTGGTTTTTCCACACGATCATCTTCCACGAATTTGCCGCAGTCCAGATACTGTCATGCCTGATCCTTGGCGCGGCGGTGTACTGCGCCGGGCTCGCCCCGATCAAAGCGAAGCAGATTTGACCGATGGCGGATCGCCGCAGGCAACACGCACGTGGGCGGGATGGCGCGGCGCCCCCGCCTCCGTAGCGCATTTCGAGAAGCGCGTGCCGGGCCGGTCTGGCCGGGCCGGTCGGGAAAGGGGGCAAAATTTTAACTTTTGCTTGAAATTTTTCCGGAAATCTGATACAATTTCCAAAGAGTCAAACGAATGTATCCAAGATTAAAACGAATGGAGTGGAAAGATGCGCAAATAATTCCTGCTAATTAACGCATAGCGGAACGGTCTCTTGATAGGGGCTTGCTATGCATTGCAGGAAGGCATATATCCGCTCTTACATATAGGACATATTCTGCCCTTTTGTGAGCTGTGCTTTTCTGCATGGCTCATTTTGGTTTCAGGAGGTAGAATAATATGTCTTTAATTCAGGTCAAAGATCTGACTTTCGGCTACGATGGCAGCTATGACAATATATTCGAAGATGTAAGCTTCGCAATCGACACTGACTGGCGTTTAGGGTTCACCGGCCGCAATGGGCGCGGCAAAACAACCTTCCTGCGGCTGCTGATGGGCGGGCTTGAATATTCCGGCAAAATTGCCAGCGCCGTGGACTTTGCCTATTTCCCGTATGCCGTTGACGATAAAACAAAACCCACAATCGAAATATTGAATGGGATCGCGCCGCAGGCCGAGGATTGGGAAATTATACGGGAAGCCGATTTGCTCGACCTTGATGCCGATGTCTTGTACCGCCCCTTCGATACCCTTTCCGGCGGCGAACAGACAAAGGCCTTCCTATCGGCACTATTTTTGGGCGAGAACCGGTTCCTGCTTATTGACGAGCCGACGAACCATCTGGACATTGACGCCAGGGCATCTGTAGGGCGCTATTTGCAGAGAAAGAAAAGTTTCCTGCTTGTAAGCCATGACCGGGGGCTCCTGGACTTGTGCACTGACCACACCCTTGCGATTAACAAGACAGGCATCGAAGTGATTGCGGGCAACTTCTCGCAGTGGTGGGAGCAGAAACAGCGAAGGGACGCTTTTGAGGGGGCGCAAAACGAACGGCTTGCCCAAAAAGTGTCCGCAATGCGCGACGCTGCGGCCAGAACCGCCCGCTGGTCCGACAAAACAGAGTCGGGCAAATTAGGCGAACGCGGCGTGGATAGGGGCTATATAGGGCATAAAGCCGCCAAAATGATGAAGCGCTCCAAATCGGCGCAACAGCGTATGGAGCGCGCCGCCGATGAAAAATCGCAGCTGCTGAAAAATGTCGAATCCACGCACCCGCTAAACATCCATCCGCTGAAGTATCATGCCGATGTTTTGGCCAGCGCCAGGGACTTGCGCCTGTTTTACGGCGACACACAGATTTGCCGGCCGATAAGCATGCAGGTGAGGCGGGGCGACAGGATCGCCGTATGCGGCAAAAACGGCAGCGGCAAATCTACGCTGCTGAAGCTGCTGGCCGGCACGGATATAAAATATACCGGCGATTTGTCAGTGCCGGCACGGTTGGGCATATCCTATGTCCCACAGGACACATCGCAGCTTTGCGGCGGCCTAAAGGAATATGCCGGCAGCTACGACGTGGACGAGAGCCTTTTCAAAGCGATTCTGCAAAAGCTGGATTTCTCAAGCCTGCAGTTCGGCAAGCCCATGGAAAGCTACAGCGCAGGGCAGAAGAAAAAGGTGCTGATTGCCCGCAGCCTTTGCGAGCAGGCGCACCTTTACATCTGGGACGAACCGCTGAATTTCATTGATGTGTTCTCCCGCATGCAAATCGAAGAATTGCTGGCTGGCAGCAGCGCAACCATGCTGTTTGTCGAGCATGACGCCGCGTTTTGCGAAAAAATTGCAACCGGGAGCATCACCTGCGGGTAAAGATCCGCAGGTGCATTTTGCGAAAAATCAGGTATTGCTAAACTATGCCGAATGTCGCGTATAGCATCACCGTGTCATAACCGCCGGAGGGCTTGGACAATGATGCATCTTTGGCGATTCGGTAGTCGCCGGCCGGAAGTGCCTTGTTGCGGCGGCATTGAACAGGCGGCGGCCGCAGCGCTGAAAAACTCCGGCAAATCCATGCCGTGGCGGCTCGTGACCCTGGGGATCGATGGTGAAATACGTGATGGGGCTTGAAAAACTCCCTATTTGGCAAGTTCTGCCAGCTTGTAGGCTGTGTTGTGGTTGCGTATGGTGATTTTCCGCGATATCGCCTTTTGGGAGCTAGCAGCGAACCACTGCGTCCTCGACAGCGTGGCCGGCGGCGCGGTCCAAAAGATGATGTTGCCATGATAAGCCGCCTTCTCGTATTCCGGTTTGATCTCGCCCACATCATCAAAAAGCGCCTCAGCTGTGGCGGGGGCGATGACGAAGATCGCGTTATGTTTGGCGTCGGGAGCCTTGCCCCACCAGTCGGGGGCATTGGCGAGCGCGTCCACAAGCTCGCTGGCGGCCAGGACTGCGACGGCGATGTCCAGCCCAAAGCGCTGGAGGATCAGGCCCTTGCAGATGGCTTGCGTGGCTGAAACGCCCGCTTCGCCTGAAAAGATCACGTTGCCGCTGTTGATATAAGTGCGGACATCGGAAAAACCCGCATCGGAAAAGGCAGCCGCGAGTTCTTTCATATTGATCTTGTTATTGCCGCCCAC
>JAIRSA010000164.1 GCA_031255695.1 Eubacteriales Family XIII. Incertae Sedis bacterium
CAGCCATTCGCCTGGTAAAGGAACCTAAAAGGGTAATATACCGCGCTGAACAGCAGAAACTACAAAAATTCCGGATCGTGCCTCAAGCGTTCCTTCAGGCCCATACGTGCCCCCTTTCCGTTCAAAGCCCCCGCCTGCGCACGGGCAGCCTAGTAAAAATATATGGTAGGCGGGCCATAGGCGGCATCAAGTGTATATAGCACCACGCTGAGCACAAAGGCAGGTATGCCCAACCAGCCGTTATATAGTACCCGCGGCCTGCATATTATGCGATGCCCGCCATCCCCGCCACCACGCGGTATACTGGCAAAGCGTTCATGAAAAGCATAGGTATTATCATTATTACTGTGCATCTGTATATTTTATACAGCATAGCGTCCCATCGTTCCTCCCTGCCAGGCGATTTTACCCAACGCGTTACATGGAATCACCCCTGTGGGCCAATAATGTTCTTCCGCAGCATGCGGCTGACTGCATGCAAAGACCAAAGATTCCCCCGCAGGCCAGGATTCTCCATCACATCCTGCACGGCATAAGGCAATCCCTGCCAATAGCGAGGATTTTCATATCATTGACCATTCGGATCATATCACAAATCCGAAAACATAACAACAAATTATAGGATATAGACCCCTGAAAATATTCTGATATTCTGATGCAAGTGGCACAACCGAAGTTTCTAGAAGAATATCTATTCACTTCCGCATTTTGCAGCATTTTCTTGAAATGCCATTGAAATGCCTGCATTTGTAGACGATTTCTTCACTCAGTTTCAAATGCGCCCATGATCGCCGAGAACACCTCACCCTCGTCAGCGCAGGCGGCGATCCCCTCCTCCGTCGTTACCTCGTAGACGCCGCCGCGCCTTCTCACGGCCACATCCGCCGTCCTGCCCATCTCAAGCCTGCCCATGCGGCCGTCATATACGCAGAACATACACGCGTCAGGCTTATAAATATGCTCAAGGGTGGACAGCAGCCTTCCGCCTATGGCACCGCCGCGCCCAAGATACAGCCCCAGCGGTATCGCCGCGCCGCCGCCCACATCGGAAAACGCCTCCACGCAGTAGCCCGCGCCGGAAAACCTCGCGTACATGCCCAGGAACAGCCCGTGCAGGCCGGCTTCGAACACTATGACGGGCATGTCAAGGGCATGGCGGCTTTCCCGCCCCAGCAATTTTTGGATCCCCGGCGCTTCCGCCTGCTTCGGCGACGCATTGCGCTTCAGGAAGTCCAGCACCTGCCCAAAACCCGCGCCGCCGCCGCTTTCTAGATGTTTGGAAACCCACCCCGTCACGACGGGCGCGGCGAAGCTGTTCGCGTAGGCGGTACCTATCTTTTCCCCAGACAAGGATATGAGTTCGTGGCAATGCGCTACGAGGCAGTTCCCCTCATCCAGCCCCGCGCATCGCTGGAACCCGTATTCGCCGTCCGACAGGGCGCCCCCCCTGTCCTGCCTTACCCCGAAAACGCCGGGTACGGCGGCCGGGAAGGAAGGTATGTTGCCGTTGTGGTACGCCGCCACGGCAACCCCCCCGCCATCCAGGAACTTTTTCAGGGTCCCCATGCACAGCCGCCAGTCATGGTAGTTTATCGTGCCCAAACTCATATTCACCAATTTTATGGAATTTTCCCTGCACCATTCCAAAGACGCCGCAAGATTTTCCGCATAAGCCCTGCCGTCGCCGTCCAGCGCGGCAAGATCGACTATCTCGGCGCCCGGATTGATCCTGCCTATTATGTGTGCGCACACAGCCCCATGGCTCGGCTGACCCGTCGCCGATACCGGGGCATCTTCAGACCCGCGCCCCGGCAGGCGGAAAGACACCGCCACTGCTGGCACGGAAAGGTCTCCTTGGCTTACGCCGTTGTCGATCACCGCTATCTTCATAATTTTGTCAATCTTTACGATAACCTCATTTGCCATCTCTATGACGCCATATGCATGTTACATATATATTATAATTACAGTATGCTACAGTTTACTACTGCCTTTCGCTGCACGGGATCTCCTGATTATTTTTGTCACATCCGCATTTACCTTACCATACACACTCTTCCGCCCATGTTACCAATGCATACACTCAAACGTAAGCGACATACAACAAACTCAGCTTGTCCATCGTATATCATCCTTTAGATTCAATGCTTGCTAACCAATATCATCCTATCACAGGAGTGTTTTGTTACTTCGGATAGCTACGTCTCTTACACGTTCTCCCCACTTCAGGTTGATATGCAAGTCAAACTATGGTATTGTGAAATTCGTGATTGACATATATTATCGTTCCATCATCAGATTTCAATTGCGTTTCAGCGCCCGACTTCTAATAAATCAAATTGTCAATATGCAGCCCCTGGCCTTTAACGCTTACGACATAGTCGGCATGGGATTTCACCAAGCCCGAATGCGTCGCCATGATGACGCATTTGTCGCTTTCATGTGCCACCCTCTTGAATGCCTCTATGATCTCTATCGCCGTCTCGTCGTCGAGGTTGCCCGTCGGCTCGTCCGCCAATATGATATCCGCATTGGCCGCAAGGGCCCTGGCTATCGCAGCCCGCTGCTGTTCCCCTCCCGACAGCTCCCCTACATTTTTATGGAACAGCGCCTCGTCCAGCTGCATGTCGCGCAGAAGCCCATATGCGTATTCCTTCCTGTCCGCGACATCGTTCTTCGCGATCTCTATGGCCGCTATGACGTTTTGGTACGCCGAAAGATAATTCAGCAGGTTATACTCCTGGAATACGAAGCCGATATGATCCCTGCGGTATTTTGCGGCGCCGTATTCCCATACATCCATGCCCTTGTACAGGACCTGCCCGCTTTTCGGCGCCTCAAGGGCGCCCAGCAGCGACAATGTAGTGGTCTTGCCTGTCCCCGAAGGCCCTACGAGGGCATATATATACCCACGCCGAAACGCGCAATTCGCATTGATCAGGACATCCGCGCGGGCCTGCCCCGCCCCAACGCGGCGTGGCCGCCTGATCTTGTAGTAATAGCTTACGTCCCTCAGTTCCAGCACATGATCCATGAAAACCTCCTATTATAGAGCCGCCATATTGTCATACGGCCGCCGTGCACCTGTCGCAGCGCCCTATATCAATGAATGCGTCAATGCGGCCGCACCTGCTGTGCGGCGTGGGCGCCTGTCATTCCGCCCTTCGCAGGATCCCAGCGGGGCCGCCTGTCATTCCGCCCTTCGCAGGATCCCGGCGGGGCTGTAGCGCAGTATCCTCGATGCCGAGGCCGCCAATGATGTGGCGAACAGCAGGAGGCAGCTCGCGCACACGGCCGGCACGCCGCCTGCGGCAGCGCTTATCGGGGCCCATGCCCCTGCCGCGCCGGCCGCCGCAACCGCGCCAGGCGCCCATCCCGGCACGGCCCCGCCCAAGGCCCTTTCCGTTATGAACGCGCCGATCGGCGCCCCGGCGCACACCCCCAGCGCCATCGCCAAAACCGCGGGCAGGAGGGCCTCGACGGCCATCTGCCCCAGTATGCCCAGCTTCGTCTCCCCAAGCGACAGCAATATGCCTATCTCCCTCATGCGCCCAAGCATCAGGTAAAGCGCCGCCATGCCCGCCAGCACCGCCGCCACCACGGTTATGGAGGCCGCCGCCGCGCTGCAGCTCTTCGTGATCCCCCGCAGCGCCGCAGATGCCAGCAGGAAGTCCAGTTCATGCCTCTCGTAGGCCATATCGGCCCCAGCGCCCGAAAAAAGCCCCTCCGCATCCGCTATGAACGCGTCCATGTCCGCAGGATCATACAGATCGTACGCCGCCTGCATTATGCTGCCGCCATTCAGGCCTGCGGCGGCCGAGACCGGGGTATAGACTGTGTTGCATGCATTCAGGTAGTCCGGGCCGCTGCCCTCGTCCTCGCCGGAATGTATGCCTATGACTTCGAGCGCGGCGCTGGCGCCTGGGTACAGGTATGAGCCCACTTCGAAGCTGCTGCCGATCCCTATCAGGTTGTGGTCGGCCATGCGCTTGCTTATCACGGCATATGGCCGGCCTTCGTCCTCCGGCCGGATGCCCCTGCCTTCAAGGATCTCCAGCCCCCTGTCAACGAAGCCCCACTCGCTTTCCGTCTCGGTGGCGCCGACGATCTGGAGGCGCCCCAGCCCTTCCCAGTCCGGGAAGAGCGCGAACATGCTGCTGCTGACTACGGGGATCCCCTTGATGCTGCCCGTCTCGGCCCCATTGACGCACACGTAGAAGCTGCTGCCTTTCACATATTTGGATGCCCCCAGCCCCTTCGCCACGCTGTAGGGATACCCGCTGCCCTTGTCGAGCGGGTCGGGCAGCGCCCCCGCCCTTGTGGCCAGCACCGAGCCGCCTATCCCCCTGCGCACCTCCGCCACCGCCTCGTCGGCTGCGGAGGACACCCCGTACGCCATCGTCAGGGTCGCGGCCACGACAAAGAAAAGCAGCGCCTGGAGCAAAGCCTTGTCTATTTTATGCAGATCGCTCAGCAGCGC
>JAIRSA010000008.1 GCA_031255695.1 Eubacteriales Family XIII. Incertae Sedis bacterium
GCGGACGGAGGCGCCACAGATGGCAGCGCCGCAAACGGCGGGCCGGCCATAACCGGCGCGGCCTGCGCCCATACAAACTGCGGCGGATGCCTCTATCAAGGCGTACCGTACAGCGAGCAGCTGGCCATAAAGGACGCAGGCGTCAGGAAGGCCCTCGAAAAATCCGGGCTCTCAGGCTACGAATACCTGGGGATCAAGGAAAGCCCATCCATCTACGCCTACCGCAACAAGATGGACTACACCTTCGGCGACGAGTTCAAGGGCGGCGAGATGACGCTCGGCATGCACCGGCGCAAGAGCTATTGGTCCGTCGTGACGACCGACGGCTGCATGCTCGTGGACAGCGACTTCAACACAGTCCTCGGCTGTGTCCTGTCGTTCTGCAAGGGCAGGGGATACAGCGCCTACAGGAAGAAGGATCACACTGGGCTGCTCAGATATCTAGTGATACGGAAGGGCGTGCGCACCCGGCAGCTTCTGATCAATATAGTCACGTCCTCCCAGGGGCCCTTCGACAGCGGCGCCTTGGCACATGAACTGCTCGCGCTGGACCTGAAAAACGGGATCAAAGGGATCCTGCACACCATAGACGACAGGCCTGCGGACTTCGTATACTGCGACAAACTGAACGTGATCCACGGCGACGAGTATTATGACGAGGAGATATCCGGGCTGAAGTTCAAAGTGCACGCCTTCTCGTTCTTCCAGACCAACACGGACGCCGCCGAACGCCTCTACAGCACCGCCCTTTCCTGGATAGGCCCGGCGCATGGCAAGAGGGCGCTCGACCTTTACTGCGGCGCGGGCACGATAACACAGGCACTTGCCCAAAGCGCCGTCTGCGCGACGGGCATAGAAATATCGCCCGACGCCGTAAGGTCCGCCACGGAAAACGCCCGCATCAACGCCCTAGGCAACTGCAGCTTTATCGAAGGCGACGTGCTTGAGGCGCTCGACACGCTTTCGCCGGAAGGCTTCGATCTCATAACGCTCGATCCCCCAAGGGCCGGCGTGCACCGCAAGGCGCTGGACAAGATCATGAAATTCGGCGTGGGGCGTATCCTGTACATATCCTGCAACCCGCAGAGCATGGCCGGCGATCTCGCCGCAATGAGCCGCGATTACAGGGTGGAAAGGATCCAGGCCTTCGACAATTTCCCATTTACGAAGCATGTCGAAGCCGCGGCGCTGCTCGAAAAACTCAAATAGGCCGCGCGGGCGGCCCCGGCCAGCCCATCAGCCCCGCACAAAATGCGCGGCATGCCCGCCGCCGGCCAGATATGCAGGCGCCCAGGGCCCATATGCCCCCGCAGGCGCCAGAAAGGTTTTGTTGCCATGAACGAAAATCTTGCGTATTATCCAGACATAAAAATCCAAGTCGAACAGGTCGGGAAGAGGGGCGGCCGGAGGGTGGGCTTCCTGGACGAGCTCCGCGGCACCCTGATCATCCTGGTAGTGCTCTATCATCTGTGCTATGACCTAGTCTACATACACGGCATCCAGCTGGAATGGTTCACAGGCAAGTGGGCATCCGCCTTCCAGCTCTGCCTTTCAGGGATGTTCATCGTCGCATCAGGCTTTTCCAGCAATCTCTCCAGCCGGCCGTATGCCCGCGCCTTGAAGGTGTGCGCCTGCGCCGCCGTGATATCTGCCGTGACGTTGCTGTCTTTCCCCTCACAGGGCATAAAATTCGGCGTGCTGCATTTCCTGGGCGCCGCTATGCTGCTGTACGCCATATTCAGGGACGCCATCGCATATGTCCGTCCCTCCACCGGCTGCGCCGTCTCCGCCCTGCTAGCTGTAGCAAGCTGGAATATCCCAAACGGCTATATCGGCGCGGGGGCGCTGTCGTTCCCGCTGCCCGAAGCGCTCTACGAGCTGACATGGCTCTTCCCTCTTGGGGTAGCCGGGCCCGATTTCTACTCGGCCGACTATTTCCCGTTATTCCCCTATATCTTCGTGTTCCTGTTCGGCACCTTCGCTTTCGGGCTGGCTGGCGCCTTCTCCGAACGCCAAAGCCAGGGATACATGAAGCCGATCGCCGCCGCTGGGCGGCATAGCCTGCTGATCTACATGCTGCACCAGCCGGCGCTCATGGGGGCGCTGTTCCTGATCATGCGCTGAGGTGCCCAGCAGGCGGTACGCCGCCCCCCTTCGACACAGCCCCGCAGCGTGTGACGCAGGTTCACTTTCTTACTTAAAATGGTCGAAATATTACGCAAATCGTTTTTTGCATTGCACCCTGCGCCAAGAAACTTTATATTTATATTATAGTTTTATTTATATCTCTGCCCAAATATATTATAATGTATGTATAGTATCGTCCGCCAGCCGGCGCCATGTGCGCAAGGCCGGCGTGCGTGAAGCAGATCCATGAAAGGAGGTGAAGCCGCACCAGGCGTCGCAGCCCTTCCTATTGGCCAGCGAGGCCTGTTCTCATTGCCTTGGGGCTGCACGGCAGTGCCTGCCCAAAGCCCCCAACTGTAGTTCCCCGCGATATGCCGGGGAAAAGCACGTAAAGAAACAGTATAAAGAAAGAGAGGACAGCATGAAGAAAAAGATTTTGGCCCTTGCCGCTGCTATGCTGCTGCTCGCGTCGGCGGCTTTTATTGCCGTTTCCGCCGCTGATACGGAAGCAGGCTTCAACATCGCATTGGAGAGGGAAACAAAACAAGTCACCATAACCGGGGCCGGCTATGCGCCGAACTCAGAGGTCTCGCTGATGGCCGCATACGATGTGATCCCGGCCTTCGGCAACCTTGACTACGTCACCCAGCTGACGGCGGACGCGGAAGGCAACATAGCGTGCACCTACCCCTCCAGCTACGATGACGACTGGCTAGGCGGGCAGTCCTACTATGTGATGGTCAACGGCCAGCTCAAGTCGGAGATGCTTCAGGCCACCACCGTCAAGGCGCACAGCAGCGTCCGCTACAATATGAAGCTCAAGAAGGACGAGATCCTGGATTTCGAGATCGACGGCGTGCTCTATGAGTTCACAAGCAGCAACCCCGGCGTAGCGAGAGTGAGCAGCGAAGGCTTGGTCACGCCCGTACGGTCCGGCACAGCGGTCATAACGCTCAAGGCGACCGACGGCAGCGACATGTCTTCATCCATTACCGTATTCGTAACACCGTAAATCGTACTGATACTGCCCACCGGCTAAACCATGGCGTCCCTGCGGCCGATTTGCCGCCCCGCTTCGTTGCGAAGCCCCGCCGGGCCTTCGGGCCCGCCTACGTTGCGCGCCTTGCAAGGGACAGCAGATCGTCACGCGGATCCTAGCCACGTTTCAGCTGGAGAGCAGTATGATAAATACAGAAAGGTAGGGTTAAATAGTTATGAAAAAAGGCAAAAGGCGCATGAGCATGTTCGTAGCCCTGATCATGCTATGCTCGCTCACATTTACGCTCACGCCCATGGTTTCCGCCGAGGTGGCGCCTGGCACTGGCGCCAGCACTGAAGCGACCCCCGTCACGATGGATGACGGCACACAGATCGGCGAGACAGTCACGCTGAGATGCATACGGACCGGCAACGCCAATATCCCGCCCCCTGCGGACGGCGCCGACTGGAACTTCGATTACGGCGGCAACCCCGCGATCGCCGTTGAAAACGCCAACGGCCTGACTTATTCCAACAGCAATGGCGGCTGGATCAAATGGGCCAACGTCGATCTTAAAGGCGGTGTGGCGAGCTACAAGCTGTGCATAGCTTCAAACGGGGCCAGCCGGACCTTTGACGTGCGCATTTCGAAGCCCGGCGA
>JAIRSA010000027.1 GCA_031255695.1 Eubacteriales Family XIII. Incertae Sedis bacterium
GAGCTGAAAAACAATGTAAAAAAAGCGTGGTGGAAGAAATTCGTACAGGAATCGAAATACAATGTAGGGCTTGATTCGGCCATACTGATGAACCCGCAGGCCTGGGTGGCCTCTGGGCACGTCGGCGGCTTTGCGGATCCGCTCATCGACTGCCGCAAATGCAGGGCGAGGTTCAGGGCGGATAGCCTCATTGTCGATCATATCAAGGAAAAAGAGGGCGTAGAGGCCTCCGTGGACGGATGGCCTAACGAAAAGCTTGAGGCCTATATCGCCGACAACAGCGTGAAATGCCCCAGCTGCGGCGCGTCCGACTTCACCGGCGTCAGGCAGTTCAACCTCATGTTCAAGACATACCAAGGCGTCACGGAAGATTCGAAGTCAGAGCTGTACCTGCGGCCGGAGACGGCGCAGGGCATATTCGTGAACTTCAAAAACGTGCAGAGGACATCCAGGAAAAAGGTCCCGTTCGGGATCGCCCAAATCGGCAAATCGTTCAGAAACGAGATAACGCCAGGGAATTTCATATTCAGGACCAGGGAATTCGAGCAGATGGAGCTTGAGTTTTTCTGCAAGCCGGGGACCGATCTGGACTGGTTCGCATATTGGAAGGACTATTGCGTCGGCTTCCTGAAGGCCTTGGGCATAAAGGACGGGCATATAAAGCTGCGCGACCATGCGCCGGAGGAGCTCTCACATTACAGCAACGCCACTACGGATATAGAATACCTGTTCCCGTTTGGCTGGGGCGAGCTCTGGGGCATTGCCGACAGGACGGATTTCGATCTCAAGCGGCATATCGAGCATTCGGGCGAAGACATGGCATACAGGGATCCTGAGACCAACGAGAAGTATGTCCCGTATTGCATCGAGCCCTCGCTCGGCGCCGACCGCATAACGCTGGCCTTCCTCATCGACGCTTACGACGAGGAGGCATTGGCTGACGAGAACAGCACCGACGACTCGCGCGTGGTGCTGCGGCTGCACCCGGCTCTGGCGCCCTTCAAGGCGGCGATCCTGCCCCTCACGAAGAAGCAGGGCGGGCAGGCCGAAAAGCTCTATGAGGAGCTTTCGCGCGACTTCAATGTGGACTACGACGTATCCGGCAATATAGGCAAGCGCTACAGGCGGCAGGACGAAGCAGGCACCCCATTCTGCATCACCGTGGATTTCGATACCGAAGCCGACGGCACTGTCACTGTGCGCGACAGGGACGACATGGCCCAGATCAGGCTGCCGATCCCTGGATTGAAGGATTTCATATACAGCAAGCTCCAGTTCTGATCCGGCTTGCGCAGCAAGCTGCGGTTTCGATCTGGCTTGCACGGCAAGCCCAGGTTTCGAGCTGGCTTGCACGGCAAGCCCAGGTTTCGATCTGACTTGCACGGCAAGCCCAGGTTTCGATCTGGCTTGCGCCACGTCATTTTTAGTTCCTGACATTTCATGCCGCACTGCGGCCTGCGCAGCAGCAGGACGCCCCAGCCCCATATGGCATCATGTTCTGCCTACGTGCCGGCCGTGGGGCGGCATCAGTTTATATCAATGAAAACAGGAGGGAAATATCATGGCCAAAAAGTTTGTCTATTTGTTCAGCGAAGGCAACGGCTCCATGCGCGAGCTGCTGGGTGGAAAGGGGGCTAACCTCGCCGAAATGACGAATCTCGGCATGCCCGTGCCGCAAGGTTTCACCATAACCACGGAAGCATGTACAAAGTACTATGCGGACGGAGAGAAGATAAATGATGATATCCAAGCTGAGATATTGGAATATATCAAAAAGCTTGAAAGCATTGCCGGCAAGACTTTCGGAGATCTGGACAACCCCCTCCTCGTGTCGGTGCGTTCGGGCGCAAGGGCGTCCATGCCTGGCATGATGGACACGATCCTGAACCTTGGGCTTAACGACACCGTCGTTGAGAGCTTTGCGAAAAAGACCGGGAACCCGCGTTTCGCCTATGATTCGTACAGGCGGTTCATACAGATGTATTCCGATGTCGTCATGGAAGTGGGCAAGTCGTATTTCGAAAAGCTTATCGACGAGATGAAGGAAAAGCGCGGGGTGAAACAGGATACCGAGCTTACTGCTGAAGACCTCAAGGAGCTTGCGGAACAGTTCAAGGCCGAATACAAGTCCAAGGTCGGCGCCGATTTCCCGTCTGATCCGGTCGAGCAGCTTATGGGCGCCATAAAGGCGGTTTTCCGTTCGTGGGACAACCCGCGCGCTGTCTATTACAGGCGCATGAACGACATACCTTCGTCGTGGGGCACTGCGGTGAACGTGCAGTCGATGGTGTTCGGCAACATGGGCGACACATCCGGCACCGGCGTGGCCTTCTCAAGGAACCCCTCCACGGGAGAGCCCAAGCTTTACGGCGAGTTCCTTATGAACGCGCAGGGCGAGGACGTCGTGGCCGGCGTCAGGACGCCGCAGACCATCGATCAGCTCAAGGAGCAGAACCCTGCGGTCTATGATGAATTCTACAATATTGTGTACAAGCTTGAAGACCATTACCGCGACATGCAGGATATGGAATTCACGATAGAGGAAGGCAAGCTGTACATGCTTCAGACGAGGAACGGGAAGCGCACGGCTGCCGCCGCCCTGAAGATCGCGTGCGATCTGGTCGACGAGAAGAAGATCACTGAAAAAGAGGCCGTGTCGATGATAGACCCCAAACAGCTTGACGCGCTGCTGCACCCGCAGTTCGACCCCGCCGCCCTCAAGGCGGCCTCACCCATAGGCAGCGCCCTGCCGGCGTCGCCAGGCGCGGCTTGCGGGCAGATCGTGTTCACGGCGGAGGACGCCACGGCATGGACGCTGAACAAGGGCGCCGACGTCATCCTCGTCCGCCTGGAGACCTCGCCTGAGGACATCGAAGGCATGAACTACGCCAAGGGGATACTGACAGTGCGCGGGGGCATGACCTCGCATGCCGCCGTCGTGGCGCGCGGCATGGGGACCTGCTGCGTCGCGGGCTGCGGCGAGATCGCCATTGACGAAAAGGCCAAGGCCTTTACGCTCGGCGGCAAGACATTCAAGGAAGGCGACTACATATCGCTGGACGGCTCCACCGGCAAGATCTACGGCGAGGCGATCAAAACGACGGACGCCTCGATTTCCGGGGATTTCAACCGCCTTATGACCTGGGCGGATCAGTATAGGACCATGAAGGTGCGGACCAATGCCGACACGCCGAAGGATGCCGCGCAGGCGATGGGCTTCGGCGCGGAGGGCATAGGGCTCTGCCGCACGGAGCACATGTTCTTCGAGGGCGAGCGTATAGCGGCCGTGCGCGAGATGATAGTCTCCAACGACGTGGAACAGCGCAAAAAGGCCCTGGCCAAGCTGCTCCCCATCCAGAGGGGCGATTTCGAAGGCATATACGAGGCCATGCAGGGCAACCCCGTGACCATAAGGCTGCTCGATCCGCCGCTCCATGAGTTCCTGCCCACCGACGAGGCGGACATCGCCGCCCTCGCCAATGAGATGAAGATAGACATCGCGGATCTGAAGGCGAAGATCACGTCCCTGCACGAGTTCAACCCCATGATGGGGCACAGGGGCTGCCGGCTTGACGTCACATATCCTGAGATCGGCGAGATGCAGGCGACCGCCATCATCGAGGCGGCCATAAATGTGCAGAAGAAGCACCCCGAATGGACGATAGTGCCTGAGATCATGATACCGCTCGTGGGCGAGGCCAAGGAACTGCAGTATGTCAAGAACATCATCACTGAGACCGCCGACAGGGTCATCGCCGCTGCCGGGGTGAAGCTCGACTACCTCGTCGGGACGATGATAGAGATACCTAGGGCCGCCCTCACGGCCGACGAGATAGCGAAGGAGGCCCAGTTCTTCTCATTCGGCACGAACGATCTCACGCAGATGACATTTGGCTTCAGCAGGGATGACGCAGGGAACTTCCTCGACGCTTACTACGAAAAGAAGATATATGAGAACGACCCGTTCCAGCGCCTTGACCAGATCGGCGTCGGCAAGCTCGTAAAGCTCGCCGTGGAGCTCGGAAAGGCCACGCGGCCCGACATCAAGCTGGGGATCTGCGGGGAGCACGGCGGCGATCCGTCCTCTGTGGAGTTCTGCTACAAGGCGGGGCTGAACTACGTCTCATGCTCGCCTTACCGCGTGCCTATCGCCAGGCTGGCCGCCGCGCAGGCAGCCATACGCGCCCTCGACAGCAAGAAATAGCACAGCTGTCCGGACTGGCGCAGAAAATAGCGCGGCTGTCCGGACTGGCGCAAAAATGGCCGGCTGCCTAGGCCGACGAAAAAAATAGCCGGCTGGAGGCCGGCATGCAGGTTGGAGCGATATAGGCTTAGGCTTACGCTTACGCAAGAAAACTAAAGACTTGGTACCGATCGGCGCGGAGCCACTCCGCGCCGATGGTTTTTTGTTGCGCACCTTCCGCTTCTTGGGCGTCTTCAAGCATATGGCCGAGTATGCTTTGGGTCTTGTATATTACCCTAAAACCGGCTTGATTGCAACGAAAATATTGCATGTTTAGGGTTTGCGGAACGGGTTCCCTTGCTACACTTTAGACACTGGCCAACGAAGGTTTGGATGCGTCCCCATCCTCGTACAGCAGGTATCGGGCCAGCATCTGCAGCACGTCCTCTATGACGATGGGCTTGGCCAGGTGATTGTTCATGCCGGAGCGTATAGCCCTGTCCACATCCTCCTTGAACACATTCGCCGTCATGGCGATTATGGGCACGGACTTGGCGCCGGGCGCGCCGGATGCGCGGATCGTGCGCGTGGCTTCGTAGCCGTCCATGCCGGGCATCTGAATATCCATGAATACCAGGTCATAGCCGCCGCCCTTCGCGATAAACATATCCACCGCCTCCTTGCCGTCATGCGCACATTCGATGGAGATATGCGTAGGCTCAAGCAACGCTATGATTATCTCCCGGTTGATATCGATGTCTTCCGCGATCAGGAGCGTCTTCCCCGTGAAATCCAGCTTGCTAAGCTCAAATTCGTCATGGCGGATGTCAGGCGCTTCCGCCGTCGGCAGCTTTATCTCGAAGGAAAATGTAGAGCCTAGACCGATCTTGGAAAGGGCCCAGATGCGGCCGCCCATCATGTTGATTATGCGCTTGCTGATCGAAAGCCCTAGGCCTGTCCCGCCGTATTTCCTCGATATGCTGTTGTCCGCCTGCTCAAATGAAGAAAACAGCCGCAGCATCTGCTCTTCGCTTATGCCGATGCCCTTGTCTGACACATCCACCCTTATGGCCGACATGCCGCCTTCCTCGCCAAGGAACTTAGCGTCGAGCTTTATCTCGCTTTCGTCGGGCGAGAACTTTATCGCGTTCGAAAGCAGGTTGGCCAGGACCTGGGCAAGCCGCTGCTTGTCGCCGACGAAATAGCGGGGGAGCGCGGGATCGACTTCAATGACAAGCTTCTGGCGCTTGGCCTCCACATTGCTGTTCATGACAGTGGTTATACTGCCGAGCATACTATGGAAATCGAAGACCTCTTCGAACAGCTCAAGTTTGTCCGCCTCGATCTTGGACATATCCAGTATGTCGTTGATCACGCCCAGCAAGTGCTTGGAGGCGGCCTCGATCTTCTTCATGCCCTCCTTGTGGTCTTCAATATTGTCGGATTTGGCCAATATAGACGTTATGCCGATGATCGCGTTCATGGGCGTGCGCATCTCATGGCTCATCTGTGCCAGGAAATCGCTTTTCGCCTTGCTCGCGGCGTTCGCCTTGACCTGGGCCCTTATGAAAAGGCCGCTCAGGCCCTTTATGACCATGCCGATGAAAACGCCCGCCACCATGATGGAAATGATGTTGTCGGCGTAGCGCTGGAACTCGGTGATCGGCAGTATGATGCTGTTATAGTAACGGTCTATGATATAGCAAAGCACGATAATGGTCACGTGTATACCCATAAAGACATAGAGCTGCGTCCCATGGGAGAGCAGCACAATGAGTACCATCGTGAGCACATAATACGCGGCTATACCGCTTTGTATGCCGCCATTGGTAATGAAAACGGAGGGGAAAAGCATGTCGCAGTACACTATTATTATGACCAGGCGCCCATATTTGTGTATATTGAACTTGTTGCAGACAATGAACAGGCCGATGGCGGCAAGTATCATCATGATCTTCACAAACATCATGAATTGATTAGAATTCTCGATAATATGCCCGATCGCGGAGACCAGCAGGGCGAACATGCCGACGATGCAGATCAAGTTAAAGACGCTTGCGTCAAACCCAAGCTTGTCCGTGAAAACATATTTATCAAGAAATTTGTTTAACCGTTTATTCATAAAGAACCCCTGCACCCACTATCCATAAAATCCCCTTACAATTTAAGTATAACGCTATGTCAAGGAATGTCAATTAAATTTTGAATTGTGTAAAGATATGTTTACAATAATCGTATGTAGATTTTTCGTATCCCCCCGTGAAATGGGCAAGTATTGGAATCCGTCCAGGTGAAAGACAATTATTGGAATTATTTTCGCCTTGCGAGATATGGTCTTGACAATAATTATCATATATGCTAATATAAGGTAATGGAAGGAGGTTTTGCAATGATCAAGGTCCTCATCCTGGGCGCCGATACAGAATATTCCAGAATACTAGGGCAAAGGCTCGCGGCGCCGGAGAACCGTATGGCCGTGGACGTGAGGCGCCCGCCCGCCGCCGACGCGGTGTGCGAAGCGCCGGGATATGGAGGCATAGGGTATGACTTTGTGCTGGCGGACGCGGACACCCTCGCATATGCAGAATGCGCCTTCCCGAAGGCTACGCTGATCCTTCTGGCAGAGGAAGAGGCGCCGCAGACGCCAGGGCCAGGCGCGAGGCAGGCCGAAGGGCCGGAAGGCGCAGCAGGCTGCAGGGGAGGCATTGGCGAGGCCGCGCTGCATACGCCAGGGTCGAGCGCGGGGCAGGCTGAAGGGCCGGGAGGCGCACGGGGCGGCACGAGGGCCATAATTATTGAAAAATACAGCAGGGCCAGCAGCATGGCATCTGCCATCAAATACAGGCATGCGGAAAAAACGGGCATGCGGCATATGCAGGCAGGCCAGGCGGGCGCAGAACTGCGGTTCATAGGCTGCTTCGGGCTGCTCGGCGGCTGCGGGGCCTCTTCCGTGGCCATAGGCATAGGCAGGGAACTGGCCTCGCACAAGGGCAGGAGGGCGCTCTACATAAGCATGGAGACCCTGGAGTCCGACAGCCTCTGCCTGCCTGCCGCAGACAGCGCCGCGAGAAATGTCTCGGACTTCCTCTACTTGATAATAAAGGGGCGCAGCGGCGAGGCGCAGCTCTTCCTGGAAGGGCAGCTGCACTGCGACAGCTACGGGCTTGAGCGTTTCATGCCCTCCAGCGGCGTGAACGACCTCATACGCGTTGGGGCAGAAGAAAGGGAGGCCTTCTTCAGCGCGATAAGGGGCAGCGGCAGGTTCGACACAGTGATCCTGGATCTGGGCAGCGATCTAAGGGAAGAGATCCGCGAGCTCATGCCGCTATGCGATCCCCTTCTGCTGGTAGACAGGAAGGGCGCCGCATCAGGCAAGGCTGCCAGGAACAGAGAACTGGCATTGCTGGCATGGGGCAGGGGAGGCGAAAAACCGGTAAATATACGGAACACGCCATTCCCTGAACCGGAGTGGCAGGCCGATGGGCCCGAGCCGGAGCCCGCCCCGAAACCGCCGCCGGGCGCGATATTCAAGACCAAGGGCAGGCAGGCCCGGGGCGCACCCGAACAGGAGGAGGCAAGGGAGGCGTTCATAGAGATAGGCTACGACGCGGCAGGGTTCAGGCTGCACGGCGGCAGGACGGACTTCGTCATGTCGAACGAGTTCGGGATCGGGATAAGCAAGGCTGTGGGACAGATAATGGCAAGCGCGCCCTAG
>JAIRSA010000149.1 GCA_031255695.1 Eubacteriales Family XIII. Incertae Sedis bacterium
GGCTATGCGGGCGCGTGGGCGGTGCTCGACGAAGGGCATGTGACCAATGTGGCCGTGCATCCGGATTTCAGGCGCCGCAGGGTCGCGGCATCGCTGCTGTCGGAGCTGATAGCCTTCATGGAGGCGGATGCGGGGATACTGAAATTCATCCTCGAAGTCAGGGCATCCAACGCAGGCGCCATCAAGCTCTACGAAGCGTTCGGGTTCGAGCGCTACGGCGTCAGGAAAGCATATTATTCCGACACGATGGAGGACGCCATACTGATGTGGCGCATAAAGCCGGGCATGCATGGCGCCGGGCAGTAGCGGCGTGCGCGCCGTATTGGGAGACTCTATGGGCAAAGATATAATAACATTGGCGTTTGAGACGAGCTGCGACGAGACCTCCGTCGCCGTCATGAAGGGCGGCAGGGACGTGCTGTCGAACATAATTTCATCGCAGGTGCAGGTGCACCAGGTGTTCGGCGGCGTGGTGCCTGAGATCGCGTCGCGGCACCATCTGGAGCAGATAAACAGCGTGGCCGGGGAGGCGCTGGCCGCGGCGGGCGTCAGGCTGGGGCAGATAGGGCTCATCGGGGTGACACAGGGCCCGGGCCTCGTGGGGGCGCTGCTGATAGGGCTGGCCACGGCGAAGGCCTTCGCGTTCGCGCTCGGCGTGCCCATAGTGGGCGTCAACCACATACACGCGCACATATGCGCGAACTACATCGAGCACAAGGGGCTGGAGCCCCCGTTCATAGCGCTGACGGTTTCGGGCGGCCACACCAACCTGATCAGGGTCAGGGGCTACAACGACTACGAGGTGCTGGGGGCGACGCGCGACGACGCGGCGGGGGAGGCCTTCGACAAGGTGGCGAGGGTGCTGGGCCTGGAATACCCAGGCGGCCCGGCCATCGACAGGGTGGCGGAAGCCGGGGACCCGCATGCCGTCAGCTTCAAGCGGCCCCTGCTCGAAAAGGACAGCCTGGATTTCAGTTTCAGCGGGCTGAAGACGGCGGTGCTGAACTATGTCAATACAGAGAGGCAGGCGGGGCGCACCGTCAATGTGCCTGATGTCGCGGCGGGCTTCCGCCAGTCCGTCGTGGATGTCCTGACGGCGAAGACGATGCAGGCGGCGGACGCGCACGGCGGGGCGACGGTCGTGATGGCCGGGGGCGTGGCCGCGAACCGCCTGCTCCGTAAGAGCCTGGGCGAGGCCTGCGCCAAAAGGGGGATCGCCCTCTACTACCCGCAGCCGCTGCTGTGCACGGACAATGCAGCTATGGCCGGCGCGGCGGCCTACTACAGATACACCGAAAAGGGGGAGGACGGCCTCGGCCTGGATGCCTGCCCCAATATGCAAATGGGATGACTTGATCGATATGACAGTGCTTTCAGCGAACGGGATAACTAAATTATATGGGGCCGAGCCAGTGCTCGAACATGTGTCCTTCAACGTGAACCGCGGCGACAGGGTCGGGATCGTGGGCGCGAACGGCGCCGGGAAGACAACGCTGATGGACATATTGACCAGGCAGATCCCATTCGACAGCGGGGAACTCTATGTCGCGCCGGGGCTTAAGGTCGGCTATCTTGCGCAAAACGGCAATTTCGCCCCTGAGATGACGGTGGACGAGGCGATGCTCAGCATATTCGCGGAACTGGCCGCCATGGAGGCCGAGATGGAGAGCCTGCTTGCGGAAGTGGCGAAGGTTTCCAGCGAGGGAGGGGAGACGGCCGCCCTGCTGCACAGGTACGACGCGCTGTCGGAGGGGTTCAGGGCGAAAAATGGCTATGGCTTCAGGAGCGAGATCACGGGGATATTGAGCAGCATGGCCTTCCCCAAGGAGAGCCGCTCCAAGAAAATATCGATGCTGTCGGGCGGGGAGAGTACGAGGCTGGCGCTGGCCGCGCTGCTGCTCAAGAAGCCGGACATGATGCTGCTCGACGAGCCGACCAACCATCTCGATATCGGGACGCTCAAATGGCTGGAACAATATTTGAGGAACTATCCGGGGAGCATGATAGTCATATCGCATGACAGGTATTTCCTGGATCAGACGGCGAACCGGATATTCGAGATCGAGAACCACAGGCTGGCGTCCTATGACGGCAATTATTCGGCATTCATAGAGAAGAAGCGCATGCGCCAGGAGTCGGAAGCCGGGCAGTACGACAGGCAGCAGAAGGAGATCAAGCGCCAGACGGAGATGATCAGGCGGTTCCGCCAGCATGGCACCGAAAAGCTGGCCAAACGTGCCAGGTCGCGGGAGATAAGGCTGGCGGCCATGGAGGCGCTTGAGCGGCCGCAGCATGGCAGCGTGCGCATGAAGCTCCATTTCAAGCAGAAATTCAAAAGCGGCAATGACGTGCTCGCGGCGGAGGGGCTTTCCAAGTCATTCGGCGAAGGCGCGGGGCGCCGCCACCTTTTTTCGGGCGTCAATATTGACATTAAAAAGGGCGAGCGCGTGTGCATGGTGGGCGCAAACGGCATAGGGAAGACGACATTGCTGAAGATAATACAGGGCGAGGCCGCGCCGGACAGCGGCTGGCTGCGCACGGGACAGAATGTCATGATCGGATATTACGATCAGCGCCAGGAGGGGCTTGACGAGGGCAAGACCGTGCTGGACGAGATGACATCGGCCTTCCGGATGTACAGCGACACGGAGATGCGGAATATGCTGGGGAGCTTCCTGTTCAGCGGCGATGCGGTGTTCCAGAAGGTGGGCACGCTGAGCGGGGGCGAACGGGCAAGGCTCTCGCTGCTCAAGCTGATGCTTTCGGGCGCGAACTTCCTGCTGCTGGACGAGCCGAACAATCACCTGGACATTGCCTCGAAAGAGATATTCGAGGATGCGCTGATGGATTTTCCGGGGACAGCGCTCATAGTCTCGCACGACAGGTATTTCCTGAACAAGGTGCCTTCGCGCATCGCCGAGCTTACGGCGGACGGCCTCGTGGACTACCTGGGCGGCTACGATTATTATATGGAGAAGAAGGAGTCACTGGGCTCCGCGAAACAATATCTCGCCGGGCTTTCAAAGCCGGGCGGGGCGGCGGTCCAGGGCGGCATTGCAGGAGCGGCAGGCCTTGGCGGCCAGGGCGGCAATCCGGGCGCGGGCGGCGCGGCAGTCCATGGGCGGCCAGGGCAAGGCGGGGCAGGCGCGGCAGGATCTGGCGGCCTGGGCGGCAATCCAGGCACGGGCGGCGCGGCAGGCACCGGCGGCCAGGCAGGCGGCGGCATGGGTGTTGGCGCAGGCATTGGCGGGCCGGAGGCGTACGGGAAGGCCGATGCGGCGGAAATGCGGCGCCGCAGCAAGGCCGCGCAGGCAGAAGAACGCCGCCGCACAAGGGCGCTCGCCGCACTGGAGGAGAGGATAAACGAGCTGGAAGCCGAAATCGGCATGATTGAAGAGGCCATGTGCAGCGAGGAAACGCTCTCCGATTATGTGAGGCTGCGTGAATACGACGAGAAGCTGGGCGCGCTGAAAGCCGAGCTGGACGAGGCCTACGAGAAGTGGCTGGGCGAAGGCGGGGGCGCGTAGAAGCGGGCGGCCTGCCTTTGCCCCCCCGCCTTTGACAACCCGCCTTTGACAACCCGCCGCCTTGCCCCGACTTTGACAACCTGCCTTTGACGGCCCGCCGCCCTGCCCCGGCGCGAAACCGCGCAGGAATTTTCAGCCAACTTTTTTCCATCAATTTTTGAAAATTATATTGAAGTTCACCTAAAGGTAAATTATAATAGGGGAAGACATTGAAGCGAAGGCGCTGCGCGTCGAAGCGAAGGCGCTGTACGTCGATTCAGGGATTGGAAAAGCAATGGAGGAATGTGATATGACGTTTGGAAAAATTAAGGAAATTATAATAGACCAGCTGCAGGCAGACGAATCGTCTATAACCCTTGAAACCCACCTTATGAAAGATCTTGAGGCGGATTCGCTTGACGCAGTGGAGATCATTATGGCCATAGAGGACGAGTTCGAGATAGAAGTCCCTGACGAAGCGGCCGAGGGCTTCCAGACTGTCGGCGATATAGTGAAGTTCGTGGAGGAGCAGAAGCAGTAATAAAGGCCATGGCACGGGGCAGCGGCGCACGGGCGCCGGCGGCCGGAGAGCGCATTGCAGGCACTGCGCCAAAGAACGGCGCAGGGCATGTATTGCTGGGCCTGTTGCGGATATTGGGTATGTAAGGCCCAATCGGAGATAGTACGGCAGCCGAAGCGTGACAGAAGGATGCCGCCGCGCCGGGGCGCGCTGCATCATGGTGCTGCGCCGGGCGGTTGGTGTGCGGGGCCTGCGCCGCCGAAGGCTTGCCTAGGCGGGCGGCAGCGTGTTGCAAAGTGAATACTTGATACCGCAGCAGTTTGTTTGTTGATGTGTGGCTATTTGAAACCCGGCGCCTGCCGGGTTTTGTTATGCTAAAGGCCAAGCGGGGCCTATGGCGCTGCGGTTTTGCGAGGTGGAAGATGAAGGGAAACGACAGGATCTCAAGTGCCGTGATCAAACGGCTGCCCAGGTACCGCAGGTATCTGGAAGAGCTCAGGCACGAAAATGCAGGCAGGATCTCTTCGGGCGAACTAAGCAGGCTAATCGGATGCACAGCCTCCCAGATCCGTCAGGATTTCAACAATTTCGGCGGTTTCGGGCAGCAGGGCTACGGCTACAATATCGAAGACCTGTATCAGCAGATCAACAGCATCCTTGGGCTGGTGCGTGAATACAGGACGGTGGTGATAGGGGCGGGGAACCTAGGGATCGCCGTGGCCAACTACCTATACACATATGAAGAGGGCTTCACCGTAGAAGGCATGTTCGATGTCAGGCACGAGATCATCGGCAAGAGCGTGAACGGCGTGCAGATAAGGGCCGTCTCTGAAATCGAGGCTTTCTTGGCGGGGCGCGCGATCGACATCGGCATCATTGCCACGCCAAGCGCCAATGCGCAGCAGGCGGCGGACAAGCTGGTGGGCGGCGGCGTCAAGGGGATATGGAATTTCGCGCCCATCGATCTGGAGATCCCGGAGGAAGTGGCGCTGGAGAATGTGCATATAAGCGACAGCTTGCTCTCGCTGGTGTACTATGTCAACAAATCGCGCCCAGGCAGCGATGGGGAGTAAGCCGCAAGCAAGCCTACCCGCCGCCCTGCCTGCGTACGTGTGGGCCGCAACAAAAAATAACCGCTTCCTCAGAAACGGTTATTGTCTGGATATAGTGGTACGGGCGCCTGCCAATCAGACAGGCCGCCACCAAGTGCCGTGCGCCAACTTAGGCTTCGGCAGGGGCATCCACAGGGCATGCGCTTGCGCAGGCGCCACAGTCGATGCAAGTGTCCGGATTGATGGTGTAGATATCCCCCTCGGAAATCGCCTCGGTCGGGCATTCGGACATACACGCTCCACATGCGATACAGGCGTCGCTTATAACATAAGCCATAATCAAATCCCTCCTTCAATGGAATTATAGTAAAACACATACACGAATAATTATAACAGAGAAAATTTGGTAAGTAAAGATGAAAGTTTTTGGTTTAATAGGCAAAAGTGGAAGCGGCAAGAGCTATCAGGCCATCAGCCTATGCAAGGCGCTCAAGGCAGAGAGCATATTGGACGACGGCCTGCTCATATCGGGGAACAGCGTCATTGCGGGGAAATCGGCCAAAAGACAGGATACGAAGGTCAGGGCAATAAAGACGGCGCTGTTCCAGGAAGACAGCCACAGGGATGAGGTGGCCGGCAAGATACAAGAGATCGGGCCGGAGGCATTGCTTGTAATAGGGACTTCTGAAAGGATGGTCGAGAGGATTGTGGCCAGGCTGGGGCTGCCGGAGCCGGAGGAACTGATATATATAGAGTCGATAACAACCGAAAAAGAGCGGAAGATAGCCGAAAAACAGAGGCACGAGTTCGGCAAGCATGTTATCCCCGTGCCGTCGGTCCAGCTGAAAAAGGAGTTCTCCGGCTATTTCATGCACCCGCTGCGCATGATACTGGACATACGCGGCAAGCGCTCGCGGGTCGCGGACAGGTCAGTCGTCCGGCCCGCATTCAGCTATAAGGGCAAATACACGATATCGAACAGGGCGGTCTACGATATCGCTGCGATAACGGGGAATGCGGTCGAGGGCGTGGCGTCCGTGCTGCGCGTCAGCGCGGACAACGAAGAGTCGGGGATTGTGGTAAATGTGGCGGTCAACATGGAATACGGCGTGAAGGTGATCCCTGTGGCGGAGGCCCTGCAAAAGCGCATTTCGGATCAGATAGCGAAGATGACGGCATACAACGTGAAAGCCGTCAATATAGACGTGAAAGGGCTGCGGTAGTGCCACCTATCCCAGCGTGCGCTGTAGGCCGGCGGCCGCTATATATAAGAATGAGAGGCGCGGATTGAAGGAGATGATTTTCGAAGGCGTGAAGGATTTCAGCCTTGAGCATATATTCGAATGCGGGCAGGCATTTAGATGGAAAAAAATGGAAGATGGAGCCTATGCTGGGGTTGCCGGCGGGGCCTATGCCATCGCCGCTTTTGCGCCCGAAAGCGGGCGGCCGCATGAGGGCCGGCTGACCGTGAGGGCGCACGCGCCGGAGGGCGGGCGCACAGAAGGGCATGGGCGGCTGGCCGCCGCCCCGGCGGAATCCAGGGAGTTCTGGGCCGGATATTTTGACCTCGCCAGGGATTACGGGGCGATCAAGCGCAGGCTCGCGGCCAGCGGCAGCGCTATGGCGGAGGCCGTCGCCTATGGGGCGGGCATAAGGATCCTGGAGCAGGATCCTTGGGAGGCGCTGATATCATTTATCATATCCCAGAACAACCACATACCGCGCATCAGGGGCTGCATCGAGAATCTTTGCAGGCATTTCGGAGAGCGCCGCGAATATGGCGGCGATGAATATTTTACCTTCCCGAAGGCCGAAGGGCTTGCGGAGGCCCTGACGGAGCGCGGCATCGACGCGCTGGCGCCGTGCGGGCTGGGCTACAGGGCCAAATACATAGCGGAGGCCACGCGGCAAGTGATCGAGAGGGGCGGCGAGGGCTATCTGGAGGGCCTCAAGCGCCAGCGTTTCGAGGAGGCCATGAAAGCGATCACGTCGATACATGGCGTGGGCCCCAAGGTGGCGTCCTGCGTCCTGCTGTTTGGGCTGGGCAAGCGTGAGGGCTTCCCGGTGGATGTCTGGATCGCCAGGGCTATGAAGGAGTTCTACGGGATCGGGGAAAACGACAGGGCAGCGGCGGAGGCCTACGCGAAGGAGCATTTCGGCGACGCCGCCGGCATCGCCCAGCAGTATTTGTTCTATTACGCACGTTCGCAGAAATAGCAATACAGCGGGGCCGCTGCCGGCCGCTATGACACGCAGCCGGCCGCTACGAGCTGCCGCCGGCCGCTGCCGGACGCCACGCCCCGGCCGGACGCCACGCCCCCCAGACTGCCGGCCGCTGCCGGACGCCCCGCCAGCCGTTGCCGGCCGCCATGACACGCAGCCGGACGCTACGAGCTGCCGCCGGCCGCCCTTCGCCAGTTGCCACGCCCCGGCTGGACACCTCGCCGGCCGCTACGACCTGCCGCCACGCCCCCGCCGGCCGCTACGAGCTCTGCTGGCCGTCCCAGCGGCATGCATCCATATCGACGCGCCCGTCAAGCCTGAATTCGACGCCCTCGCCCTCTAGGCGCTGCCGCCGGAGCTCTGCCCACTGGCCGCCCGTGATCGCCCCATCCGACATGACCACGCGCTGCCAAGGCAGGTGATCAGGGCAATACCGCATCGCCCTGCCGACCTCCCGCGCCGCGCGGGGCCGCCCAAGCATCTGCGCGATCTGCCCATACGAAAGCACCTTGCCATAGGG
>JAIRSA010000096.1 GCA_031255695.1 Eubacteriales Family XIII. Incertae Sedis bacterium
CAGCCATTCGCCTGGTAAAGGAACCTAAAAGGGTAATATACCGCGCTGAACAGCAGAAACTACAAAAATTCCGGATCGTGCCTCAAGCGTTCCTTCAGGCCCATACGTGCCCCCTTTCCATTCAAAGCTCCCGCCTGCGCCCTTGGTCCCACAGGCTGCAAGGCGACTACATGCCCGCCCCGCGCAAAATTTCCGCCTTGTTCGCAAGCGCCGCATATCCAAGTTCAAAATATAGCTCTTTTGTATTATTATACCCTTAACTCCGCTATATTCCCCACAGTTTTTCCAGTAAATCCCCTTTGGAATATCAAATCTGTATTGATCGATCCTATCACCGCAAAATCTGGTGTTACTCCACCGACATTATTGTCAGATATCGTGCCCGCATAAGAAGCGGCGCCCGAAAGGGCGACAAGCATTGCGGCAAGTAGCAGTGGGCAGAACTTTTTCATGATCATGATGGCCCTCCTATCATTTTACACAAGCGAAAAACTCCTTACTCTATATAGAACCCGAGCAAGGAGCATTTTATATCACTTTTATTTGAATTTTTTTAAACATTTTAAAATCTTGGGGGATTTTATTGCTTGCCTCGTGCTGAGAGGCCTCTGCGCCAACGCTTCACGCGCATATTCAGTGCGCTTCACATGCGCGGTTTCATGCTCTCCACGATTTTGACCAATGTGTCAAGCGTTTCCGTGTCGGCAAACGCAAGGACGGAGTGCCCCCCGTGCGGCCAACTCAGATATATCCCGTCATCTGTCTCGCTCCAGAAGGCCGTCTCGCCGTGCACAGCGGTTTCCCCATATGTGCCGTCATTGTCCAGCATAGTTTTGCTGCGATCCGCAAAATGTTCTTCAATACGGATCTGGTTCTCCCTGCTGTCCACAAATATCATGATGGTGGAAGTCGTATACGTTTCATGCAGCGAAAGCTCATAGCCCTCCGGGATGTACTCCGGGAACCAGCTGTTTCCCATCTCTTCGGCAATGTCGGCATCTGCGCCCCTGTCGATCGCCGTGATTTCGTTGTATGTCGCGGTTTCCGTGAACAGCAGGGTATATGCTTTCTTCATCAGCGCTTCCACGTTGATGTCGAACATGGCGGACGCCGCAAAGATGGCAAGCGCGAGCGCGGCGGCGCCGGCGGCGGCGCGCCGCCACCTTTTCTTCCTCCCCTCCCGCCTCACGTGCGCGTATGCGGCCTCGAAGGCGCGCTCTGCGTAGTCCGGAAGCTCTTCGCCGCCATCTTCCGCCATCGCCATAATCCGCGCGTTTTCCTCTGCCTCTTCCTCATACAGCATGGCCGCCGCTAGCTTCAGCTTCGCGCCGCACATTTCGCGGGCGGCGCCCCCTTTGTCCTCAGTCTTCATCTTTTTTCACCCAGCGCTTCAGCACTTCCGACTTTGCCAGTTTCTTCGATATGCGGGACAGCCTCATCCCGACGTATTCCGCTCCAAGCCCAAACAGATCCGCGATCTCCTTGTTTTTCATGCCATCCAGATTCTTCATCGTGAAGATATGCCTATCCGTTTCCTTCATGCCGTCAAGCGCGGCTTTCAGTTCCTCCATGCCTTCCTTGGCTATGACCGCGGCCTCTACCGACGCGGAGATGTCCTCTAATTCATTAAACCCTCCATCTATCGATTCCATATCGCTATTTGCCGGATTATTTTTGCCAAGCAAACGATAACACTCGTTCGCCACGATCCTCCCGATGTACGCCTGTGCGCGCGCCTCGGAGTCCATGTCGATTTTGTCCATATTGTTGTAGATGCGTATCCAGGCCTCCTGCAGGGTATCCTCTATATCCTGCGGCTGCTTCAATATCCGGCAGGCCTTGTGATACGCGAATTTGGCATATTTTTCGTATAGCTCCTTGAACTTATTGTCTTTTTTCATTCATTTCCACGATTCGGTTTTGGCCCCGCCCAAAACTGGGATGGCGAAACGCATATGTGCGAAAGGGTGGGCTGACGCCGCGCAAATAGGCGCGGCAAATGGGTTACGCGTGTGTTTAATATTATCACGCTGCCCCTTTAGTGTCAACATTTTTGTAATATAATGGCTGTATTTCAAAATACTAGGTTTGTGGCGCTGGCGGAAGCCCCGCTTCGGCCGGGGCCGCAGATGGCGGCGGCTGATATTATAAGGGCGGGCGGCCGAAGCCGCCCGCCCCTATTTAGGGATTTGCCATGTTTCCCTTATGACCTTTCCCTTATGGCCTTTTTATGGCCTTAGTACGTCACGTTCACCATCACGGACGCTGTCAGGCCGCTGCCGTCCAGCATCCGCACTGTCACCACGGCCGTCCCAGGCTTGAAGCCGGTGACGACGCCAGTGGCGGGATCCACCCTCGCGACAGAGTTGTTGCTCGACGCGAACTCATAGTATTCCCCATCCGTATCCAGGGTAAGCGCCAGCGTAGGCCTGCTGAGCTTTATGGATGCGCGGGCGGGGCTGAGCTTGAGCTTTGTGGCCATTGCCTCTGTGCCGCCGTATGTGAACTTCGCGTTGAGGCCTGCGATCGGCGCGTTGGGGCTCGCGGCATTCGCCGAATTGGTGCGGATGGTCACTGTGAAGACGGTATCGTCGCTGACCGTCCAGCGGTCCGGCCCCAAATAATCTTCCGGCTCGATCCGTTCCCTGAGCGCATTGTCGGGGTTGCCATCGTCATAGTACTGCAAATCCCTGAGTTTCAGCGTCAGCGTCACGGTCTCGCTCTCGCCGGGCTGCAGCAGCTTGGTCTTTGTGAAGGCTTTCAGCTCCTTGGCGGGGCGGCCTTCTTCCTTATAGCTGTCTGCGCCGAGATAGAGCTGCACCACTTCCTTGCCTGCCATTCCGCCCACGTTCGTGACCTTCACGCTGGCAGTTATAGTGTCATCCGGGTTGCTCTTGTCGAAATGCCTCTTGTCCAGCTTGAACTCGCCGTAGGCGAATTTCGTGTAGCTCAGCCCGTACCCAAATGGGTAGGCGACCCTGTCCTGCGTGCCGAAGGTGTCGAAGTAGCGGTATCCCACATATACGCCCTCGTCGTAGTAGACCGGGTTCGTGCCCCATGTCTGCCCGACGTGCTCATCTGCGGCCATCGCTATGGACGAGCTGTCCGAATACGTGAGCGGGAATGTCTGGGTCAGCTTGCCTGACGGGTTCACGGCGCCCTTCAGTGCGTCGGCTATGGAGTTGGCCCCTTCGGTGCCAGGCATCCAGACTTCGAGTATGGCGTCGGCCTTCTCCCTGAACTCTGTCGTGTTCACGGCGGCGCCGGCGTTTATCAGCGCTATCATCTTCTTGCCTGCCTTATGGAAGGCGTCGGCGTAGGCGCCGAACACGATCTTCTCCCTCTCTGTGAGGTCGAAGTATTCGGGGGTCAGGTCCGCGCCCTCGCCCGTCACGCGCGTCAGCACGAATATGCCCGCGTCGGCGGACGCTGCGGCACTGCGCGCCGCTGTCTCCGCCAATGCCTGCGCGGTCCCTGCGCTTATGGCCGAGTTCGTGGCAATGTCCCCGTCGATCTTCCAGTCGATGACGTCAAAGCCTGCTGCGGCGAGGCCTTCCCTCAACGTCGGGGCATACTTGAGCCCTTCGTTGAATTTGACCTGCGCGCTGCCCCTGCCCTGTGTGACGAAGTCGCCGAGCGACGCCGTGTTCCCGTACCAGCCGAGTTCCCTCAGCTCGTCCCAGGCGAACTGGCTCGTCACGAGCGCGATTTTCTCGTTGCCCGCCATCGGGAGCGCGGCGCCCTCGTTCTTCAGGAGCACCATGCCCTCGTCCGACACGTTCTTCGCCACGGGCTTAGACGCGTTGTACACATTCGAAGTCCCGAAATCCACCGAACGCTGGTTGACGTCCGCCTGGCTGAGCTCGCTGTAGGTCCCGTCAGGCAGGAGCTCGCCGTATGTGCCCTTGAAGGCATTTGTCTTGACTACAACGCCAAGGATGTTCTTCACGCTGCGGTTCACGAGGCCGATCCTGCGCGCCCTCTCGTCTGCGGATATGCCAGGATCGTCGATCCAGCTCCAGACGGCCGCCGTGTTCCTGCTCGACTCGCCCAGATCCATCTGCGCCTCAAGATCGGCAGGCGGATCGTAGTCGCCGCCCCAGTCGGACATGACGAAGCCGTCAAAGCCCCATTCGTCGCGCAGCAATGTGGTCATCAGCCACTTGTGCGCCGAAGCGTTTATGCCGTTCACGGCATTGTATGCCGCCATATACGACCAAGGCTTGACCTCGGCCGCCATCTCGAAGCCGCGCAGGTAGATCTCGCGGAGGGCACGCTCCGAAACCACTACGTTGCCTTGGCCGCGGAAGTTCTCCTGGTCATTGGCGGCATAGTGTTTCATGGAGACGCCCACGCCGTTGTCCTGCAAGGCCTTGATGTATGCTGTCGCTATCGCGCCTGTGATGAGCGGGTCTTCCGAGTAGTATTCGAAGTCGCGGCCGCCCAGCGGGTTACGCTGTGTGTTCAGCCCAGGCGAAAGCATTATGTCTACTGCGTAGTGCTCGGCTTCTGCCGCCACCCTCTCGCCGAGGGCGGAGGTAAGCGCGGTGTTCCATGTCGAGGCGACGCCTGTAGGCGACATCCAGACGGTGGCGTTCTTCCTCATGCGGACGCCGGAGGGGCCGTCTGCCAGCACCAGCGCCGGTATGCCCAGGTGCGGTATGCCGTAGGTGCCGCCCGCCGGGCCGTTGTTGACGAGGACGGTCGGGTCGCCGCCGATCCCGCTGGTCAGGTTTATCCTCTGCTCGAGCGACATCTCCGCAATGACCTCGTCTATGTTGTCGGCGCGGAGCTTGACCAAGCTGCCGTTCGGCACATAGAAGAAGGTGCTGGGATCGCTGTAGAACTCAGGCGCATCGGCCGGGAAGGCCGTTATCGCCTTTATGATGAAGGCCTGCCCTGCCGTCACGCCGGCCACGGGTATCGGGCCTGCGTACTCAGTGCCGGGCTCAGGGAGCCCGCTGGCATCTGCCGTGCCAGTGGCGGGATCATAGGGGCCTGCCCCCGCCGAGTAGAGCACCTTCCCGCCTGCAACCTGGGACAGCGCTATGCCGCCCGCAAGATCCGCCGGCAGATACATGCCGCTGCTCTTCTGCGCCACCGGCGCGTCTGGCTTGACCGTCACGCTGCCGACAGCGGATTTCTCGCTGCCCAGCGTGACCATGACCTTCACGACGGACGGGCCCGGCGGGACCACTGTCGCGAACACGCCGAATCCAGGAAATGCCATAAGCATGACCTCTGCGCTTGATTCTGTCGGGTCTGTGCCGTCCACCGTGTAGTAGGCCTTCACAGTCCCGGCCATAACGTTCGCTTCGTTGATCCATGGATGCTGGACCGATACCTGCGGCCCGAACCAGCCCATGCTGTATTCCAGCGCCGGCGCCTCGGCCGTGTCAGGCGGCTGCGCCCCGCCGGTGAAGTCGAGGGTTTCGTAGGTGACCGTCATCGGCACGGGCTCTTCCGAATCCCCGCCGGCTATGGCATTGTTGGTGCCGTGCGCGTCCAGCACGAATTTCGGATCTAGATAGGCGGCGTCCGCAGAGCCCACGTTGGACCACATAGTCCCGTTTGTGGAATACGCGAACGAATATGTGCCGCCTGAGTTTATTACCCTTATATACACTTCGCTTGGCAGCGGCCCCCATACGAAGGCGCTGCCTGCCTGTGCCTCTTCGCCGGCCATCTTCTTGTACAGCACGAAGTTGCCAAACGAAAGCGGCTGCGGCACCCCGAACTCATCGGGCCACCAGAATGTGACGTTCTCCATGGCCAGGCGCAGCGAATTCTGGCGGTCGCCTTCGACCCCCAGGAGGTTCTGCGTGGCATTCGCCGGCAGCGCAGCCGCCAGCTTTATATGCGCGATCGACTCCCAGTCGCCCGCCGCGGGCTGCTTGTAGACGTTGAGGGATGTGTCGCTGGACTTTATATGCAGGCCTGTGTCATCGTGGATTATGCTGCCCGGCACTGGATCCCATACTGTCCACTGCGGCCACAATGCGAGGGCGCCCTCCTTGAAGTCAGCCGAGACCGGCGGCCTGCTGAAGCCTATCATGTAGGTCACGGCCTTTCCGCCCGGATCCGTGTCTTGCGCCACTACCTGCGCTATGCCAGGGATGCCGGACGCCTGGGTCACTGTGTACGTTATCTCTGACAGCGGCGCCGCCTGCGGCACAACGCTGACTGTAGGCGTAGTGTCCGTGCCATAGGGTATAGCCACGGAGTAGTCGGTTACACCCTTCGAATAGTCCGCCATCGGCGTGCCGTTCAGCAGGATGTTGTCAGGGGTGGGATCCGACTTCACGTAGACCACGAAGTCGCCCTTCACTGTCGTGCCTTTATATGTGACTGTGGCCTCGACCGTCTCCACGCCATAGGCATTGGCTACGAGCTTGCCGCCGGAATAGTCTATGGCTCTGTCGCCCGACTTGTGCGCGTAGCTCACCGCCATGCCTTCAGGCAGCGGTATGTCCGTTATGGACGGGGCCTGGGTGATGGGCGGCACATTGTCCTTTATGGTGCGCCCATAGATGGTCTCGTCGTTCATGGCTACCGCGATATGCGGGATTATCTCCGCGCCCCTGTCGAACAGCAGGCGCTCGGCGATCATAGCCGCGTCGTCGCCGCCCTGGTTGGGCTTGAATGTGACCACTTCAGGCTTCTGGGTAATGGTGCCGTCCGATACCGTGAACGCAAGCGCGTTCTGTCCGGCCACTGCCTTTGAGGCATCCAGGCTCGAACCGGCGATCTCTATCAGATAGGCGCCCCTGTCCACTGCGTACTTGCCCGAAGCGGCGTCGAAATACGCGATGTCCGCTATGGGCAGTTCGAAGGTGACTGTCCTTTCGGCGCCGGCGCCGACTGCGACCTTATCGAAGCCGAGCAGCCTCCTGAACGGCCTCTTGTCCGCAGGGGCCGCATCCGGCTGGGACACGTAAAGCTGCACGACTTCCTGGCCCGCGACGGCCGAGCTGTTCTCAAGCGTCACGCTGACCTTTATCGTGCCGTCTGCGGTGTAGGCGCCGCCCTCGCCGTTCCCGGACGAGATCTCGCTTATCCCTTTGTAGCTGAAGTCCGAATAGCTGAGCCCATACCCGAATGGGTACTTCACCCCGCCTTCCTTGTAGGCATCCTTATAGTACATATATGTACGCCCCGGATGCGATGCGTCTTCATTGTACATGATGTAGTCGACTGTGGGGGGCAGATCGCTGGTGCCTTCCGCGACGCTGCCGGTGCCGTCTACGTTGTTGTGCCAGAGCGCCGTCGTCTTGCCGGACGGGTTCTTGGCGCCGGTAAGCACGTTAGCGAAGCCGACGCCTTTCTGGATGCCGGCGAAGCCCGACCAGAGTATCGCGTCGACATAGGGCTCGAAGTCGCTGATGTTGCTAGGCCCGAATGTCTCCATGATCACTATGGTCTTCTTGCCCAGCTCTTTCCTGGCGGCCCCGATCTGCTTGGCGAGCTGCGTCTGGCCGCCTGTGAAATTAAGGTTCAGGCGATCCTGCTCCTCGTTCGAGTCGGCCTGCTCGTTCCCAAGCACGACTATGGCCACGTCCGCGTCCACGGCGGCCGCCACGGCCTCAGGGTCGATCGTGTTCTTGCCGGCCAGGTTGCCTGCCTCTTCTGTGAAGCCATCGAAATATTCTATGTTTTCGGCGGGGAGGTAGCCTGCATAGGCGTCCCTGATGCCGCGCTCTATGACCACGAAGTTGGCGGTATCTGCCGAAGTCAGATTCTGTGTGCTTGAATAGCCGCCCAGGTAGGTGCCTTTGCCCCAGGGCCCCACTATGGCCATCGTAGCCGTGGGCGCCAGCGGCGCAGAGCCTGAAATGGCAGCTTTTGTCACAGGCAGCGCCGAGCCGCTGTTCTTGAGCATGACCACGGCGTTCTCCGCCACTTCGGCGGCCAGCGCGACGCGTTCCGGCGTCTGGCGCCCTATGCCCTTGGAAGCCGCTTCGTTCTCGACCCTTGCCTTGGCCTCGGCGATGTACGCTATCTCGCCGTCGAACTCGCCCAGGCGCATGCGCGTGGTCATCAGCCTATGGAGCGACACGTCGACTTGGTTCTCCGTGAAGCGCCCCTTGTCGTTCATAGGGCTCTCGGCAAGCATGGCTTTCATGTTGCTGGCATAGGAGCCGTTGCCGGTCGTGAACCCGTTGTTGCACTCAAGGTCCTCGCCATGGGCAAGCGCCATCGCGAAGGCTTCCGTAGTGCTGATGAGACTGCCTGTGTGCGGGTTGGTGTAGTTCTGGCTCGTTATCGTCGATACCGAGTCGCAGTCAGATGTCACGTAGCCGCTGAAGCCCCAGGCCTGGCGGAGAAGCGTGTCCATGAAATAGCTGCTGTATGATACGGGATCCCCGTTCACATTGCTATATGCAGTCATAACGGACGTGACGTCGATGTTCTGGATGATGTTGCGGTACGGGCGCGTGAAATACTCCCTTACTGAGCGTATGTCCGTCTCTGCGCCGCCCGTACGGCGGTTGTTCTCGCTGTTGTTGGCGGTATAATGCTTTATGGTCGTCACCGCCTTGAGGTAGCCTTCGTTGTTGGCGCTGGTCTTTTCATAGGCCCCGCTGGCCGGATCCTTGCCTTCCACGCCCGCTATGAAGCGTGTGGCCATCTCGGCTGTGAGGAAGGGGTCCTCTGAATACGACTCGTCGTTCCTGCCCCAGCGAGGGTCGCGGGCGAGGTTGACTGTCGGCGAATAGTACGTGAGCTCATACTTATGGGCGCGCGTGCTCTCGCGTATCTCGTTGCCTATCTCCACGGACTCCCTGTAATACAGGTCCCTGTCCCAGGTCGCCCCTGCCGCGTAGCTTACGGGATAGGATGTCGAATCGACGGTCTGCGGCGGGCCGCCGACGCCGCCGTTGCGGCTCAGCCCGTGTATCGCCTCGTTCCACCACTGGTATCCCGAAATCCCAAGCCTCGGTATGGCCGCGGCGTTCGAGCCTGTCAGCTGCGAGCCTTTTTCCGCGGTGCTCATCTGCGCCACCAGGTCGGCCGCGCGTTCCGCGAATGTGTACGATGTGTTTAGATAGATGGGCTGGACTATCATCTCTGCCGCTGCCGCCGTGTCTGCGCCCAGACCCGGCAATACGCCCGCCGCCGGCGAAACCGGCGCGCAGGTTACCACAAGGATCAGCGACAGCAATATCGCCGATACCCGTTTCACTCCTGCCATGCGTGTTTTTCGGTGTGCCTTATGCATCGTGTTGTTCCTCCTTGATTAGATGAGTCAAGCAAAGTAAAGAACATTTTTTCAGGGCTTGGTCCTTTTTTCCGAATCCCCCCTTCCTATAAACGAAAACGCCTCCAAAATGTGGACCAAACGAATAAGACAGCAGACCCCCCTGGCGCCGTTCCGCAAAACTAGCCGCAAGATCATGCCCCGCAACGCGGCACGGCAAATGCCCCTTCAACACAATACCCTTTTATGACAATAATGTTACAGATAAAGTATATATCACTATTTTGGAAAAGTAAAGTGAGTTGACTGCAAAAAAACGTTCTAATTTCACTAATTTTGCCCCGATTCCCATTAAACCGCTTTACGGGGCCAGCATCATGTAATATAATAGCCATAAGGCAGCCATTATATGGCAGCCATAGCGCGGCTATTGTATATACTCCGCTTTGCGGGGCCGGCGGGCCATATGATAGCCGTAGGGCGCAGCGCGGGAGCCGCTTGCACCGGACCGAAGGCTCCAGCCGTTTTTGTCATTGCGGGAGGTGTCATAATGTCTGTAGATACGTTGAGGGAAGAACTGAAACGCCGGCTGTTGGACGGCGATTTCACCTGCGAGAAAGAACTGACTCTGTCTCTTATCAGCGGCAAACGCAAAGTCGTGGTTATTTGGCATCTTTCCCACGAAGGGCCTTTGCGTTTCGGCGAGCTGTCCCGCCTCTTTAAAACAAGCAGCCACAGGATCCTGACGAAACAGCTGCGGGAATTGGAGATGGACGGCTTGATTACACGCCAGATATTTGAAGGGGCGGTCCCCAAGGTCGAGTACAGGCTTACGGAACTCGGCGAAAGTATAGTGCCTATAGTGGACATGATGTGGGAATGGGGGAAAACCAACATGTTCTATTATGCCAACAAGATACGGCAGGGCGCGGCCAAGGATACGCACGACAGCGGGCATGGCGCCGCCGGCGCCGGCGCGGCCAAGGTTTCAGAGCCGGCCAAGGCGCCGCCCATGCCGTACGCGCCACAGCCCATCCGTACTGTGCAAAAGCCATAGCGCAGCACCATCGGCGGCCGGCATCCCACGCCAGGCCGCCGTCCGCTTTCCGGGCCTCCGGCATCCCACCTCCAGCGCATCGGCGCCGCCACCCAAAAAAATATTTTCGAAGATCCATGTGCTTCCAGCCCAAATATTGCCCCTAAAACCGCATTTTCCAAGTGTTCTACGGTTTCGCCCAGCCTGCCGCCTATGCGGCAGTAACATTAATGTGCGTACTTTACTATCCAACTTCTATCATAATATAATCATTATACAGTCCATATGATTTATTTTCTGCATTATTTATATTGAATATCCCGCGTCGGGCGCACCGCCTATGCCAAAGGCCCCAATATACATGGGGAAGCGATGGCGCCCTGGCATTGAATACTATTCACCTATTGAACATGTCGTACACTGCACGACACCCCGCAAGCAGCGGCCTGCGGCGGATGCAAATGGCAAACAGGGTCTGTAACAGCACAAACACGGAAAGGCATGGTCAGGCAAGCAAATGGAAGAATACCGCATAGAAATGGAAGGCGTAACCAAGAGCTTCGGCGGGGTCCACGCGCTGAAGGGTGTTTCGTTCCGCGCAAAAGCGGGCGAGATCCATGCCCTTATGGGCGAGAACGGGGCCGGCAAATCCACCCTGATGAAGATCCTATCCGGCGCTTATTCCAAGGACTCAGGGACCATCCGCATAGACGGGGCGGAGGTGGACATCTCGTCCCCGAAGCGCGGCAAGGAACTGGGCATAGGCATCGTCTATCAGGAGTTTGAGCTGGCGCCTGATATTTCAGTCGCCGAAAACATATTCCTAAACCGCCTCTCGAATGGGCGGGCCTTGATCAACTGGAAGGAACTCAACCGGCAGGCCGGCGTGATAATCGACAGCCTGGGCTTCCAGATCGATCCTAGGGCCATCGTCGGGGATCTGCCCGTGGCCTCCCAGCAGATCGTTGAGATAGCGAAGGCGCTTGCGTTCAACGCGAAGGTCCTGATCCTGGACGAGCCGACGGCCGTGCTCAGCTACAACGAAGTGGAAAAGCTGTTCGCGACGCTGCGCAAGCTGAAGTCCGACGGCGTGTGCATCATATATATATCCCACCGCATGCAGGAGATATTCCAGATCGCCGATATGATAACCACGCTCCGCGACGGGGCCGTGACCGGCTCCATGCCCCGCAGCGATGCGGATGTGGACCGCATCATCGAGCTGATGATCGGGGGCAGGCTTGAGGTCATGTTCCCCGCCCGCGACTGCGAAATCGGCGAGGAGGTGCTCAAGGTCTCCGGGCTTACAGGCAGCAAGCGCTTTGCGGATGTCAGTTTCGCCCTGCGCCGCGGCGAGGTCCTAGGCATAGCGGGGCTCGTGGGCAGCGGGCGCACGGAGGTGATGCGGGCCATTTTCGGCGGCGACGACAAGCGCGCCGGGGATATATTCCTCAAAGGCGAGCGGCGCCATATAACCAGCCCGCACAAGGGCGTGGCCAGCGGGCTGGCCCTGGTGCCGGAGAACAGGCGGGATCAGGGGCTGGTCATGGACAAGCCTATACGCGAGAACATCACCCTGCCCGGCATGCGGAAGATCACGCGCATGCTAGGGGTGATCTCAGGGCAGAGGGAGCAGGATCTGGCGCGGCGCCTCTGCGAGAAGCTGGGCGTGAAGACGCAGAGCGTCAATGCGCCTGTCAACAACCTGAGCGGCGGCAACCAGCAAAAGGTGGTGCTGGCGAAATGGTTCCACATGGACTGCGATGTCATATTGCTGGACGAGCCGACACGCGGCGTGGATGTGGGGGCGAAGACGGAGATATACAAACTCATAAACGAGCTGGC
>JAIRSA010000014.1 GCA_031255695.1 Eubacteriales Family XIII. Incertae Sedis bacterium
GAGCTGGCCGATAAGGCGGATGTCCACCGCGCGACATTCTACTCCCATTACAAGGATATTTATGATCTGTACGAGCAGCTGGAGAACGCCGTCGTTGACGAGCTTTCCGCGATGATATCCAAGAATCCCCCCAGTACGTATGAAGAACTCTTTAAAATCATAATAGATTATGTATATGATAATGCCCAGACATGCAGAATGCTTTTCAATGGGAATGGGAATAGGGACTTTTATAACAGAGTCAGCGGCTCTCTTGAAGAAATTTATATTGCGGACTGGCTGCGCGAAACAGGGCAAAATGAGGCTGCGGAGGAATGGCGCTTCTTTGCGAAATATCACATCCAAGGCTGCCTCGCGATCGTGAACCGCTGGGCGGATGCCGATTACGCCTATCCCAAGAACGGGCTCATTAGCATTATCATTAGGGCAAGCACGAATTTGGACAAAATTATGCCTTGATAATGCCACTGTGACACTGGCGGCTACTGACCATCCCCAGCGGTTCCGAATCCGCAGGAATACGTATTTACATTCACGCATACATATGTTACACTATGAGCAATACGAATGCATCGCATGCCATATTGCATGGAATTAAAAATTTATTTGGTCGAGCCGGAGGTGAAATTTATGCTATTGCTTAAAAATGTCTGGTCCGTTTTCTTCAGCGCTACCGGTACAACCGAAAAAATAGCGACAGAAATAGGGTCTGTTGTCGCGGAGAAACTAAATATTGCCCATAAGCGTTTCAGTTTTACCCTGCCCTCGGCAAGAGAAAAAATTCTTAGTTTTTCCTCTGATGATTTGGTGGTTTTTGCCACACCGGTCTACGCGGGGCGGGTGCCGAATGTTTTATTGAAATATCTGGGCACTGTTGTTGGGAACGGGGCGATGGCCGTGCCTGTCTGTCTGTACGGAAACCGTAACTATGACGACGCCTTGATAGAACTAAGGGATATTTTGGTAAAAGGCGGCTTTCACGCCATAGCTGCCGGCGCGTTTATTGGAGAACATTCTTTTTCCACTACTTTAGCCAAAGGCCGGCCGGATCAGAAAGATATGGAAATAGCGCGTGATTTCGCCGGGCAGATAGCGGCTAAAGTTAAGGGCGGCGCTGATTTAAGCAGTATTTCGCCTATTCATGTGGAAGGGGTCCCTTATCCTTACCGGGGTTATTATCAGCCCCGTGACCGTAAAGGCGCCTCCATTGACATACGCAAAGTAAAGCCTCTAACCTCCGACGCATGTAACAATTGTATGATTTGCGCTGAACTATGTCCGATGGGTTCCATCAGCCACGAAGATGTCAGAGAATTTACCAACATTTGCATAAAATGCTGTTCCTGTATAAAAAATTGCCCTGTAAACGCCAGATACTATGAAGATCCCGGCTATTTATACCATAAACAGGAATTAGAGGAAGGATTAGCAAGAAGGGCGGAGCCGGAACTGTTCATATAATAAAGCAGCCATTTTTAATAGCCGCCAATAATACCTCATATCCTCGCTGCGCCTCACCGCGCCTCACCGCTCATCGCTGTGCCTCGCCGCTGTTGCATGAGCTGATTTGCGTTCCCCGAAAATGCCTTGCTGTCCATTGTCCCGCCCCCCAGGCAAAATGCAAACTTTAGTGCGTCCCGCCCCCCGGCACATAAAAATTGGAAAATTACTATCAAAAATTTTAATAATAAGTTATAATAATATATAGAAGGTTTGGTTATTCCTTTGAGCGGCTGTATAGGGGGCTGGGATAGGGGATAAGAAGACAGATAAACTTGCTACATGATACTGGGGAAGTGCGGAAAGGGTTTTCATCTTTGAGCACAAGGGAAAATGATGATTGTTAAAATGTGGGGGAAGGGGAACATGATTTCAAATTATCGGGGTATCAAGAAGGTTCGTTTGCTATTCGTGGTGGCATGCATTGTATTGGGGATGCCATCGATGCCATTCTTTGCGGCGGAGTACGGTAATGTAGGGGCCGATCCACAGGGCGATGGGCCAGAAGGGCTGGCGGCACTCGGTGCCGGCGGCGAAATTGTCGCGTTTGCGGAAATTGACGGCGCGGTTTCCGTGCCTCTGGGCATGCCGGAACCAGCCCTGCCTCTGCCGGGCACCTTGACGGCGGCAGTGCGCTTGCCGGAAGCGGCAACGCCGCCAGATGGCGGCGGGCGGGAGATCGACGTGGCTGTGCCTGTGGCATGGCAGGCCGAGGGCGGCTATGACAGCGGCACGCCCGGCGAGTATATATTCTCAGCCATGATTGACACAGACATGATTGGCACAGAGGGCTACACTGTAACATGTGCGCCGCCTACGATCACCGTGACGGTGAAAGGCGAAATTGATTTTGCCATCGCGGGGGAGAGCGAGTTCGGCGAGGCGCTGTATCTTCCGCAAGGCGTGCCAGTGACCGACGAGGCCCTGCTGGCAGGCATGGGCGTGGTGGGCATTGCCGGCAATCCGGCGACGGTGACAGTCAAGGATGTCGGCGGGCTGGACAGGGAGAATCCGCAGCCGGCGGGCACGCCGGCCGAACCTGAGCCATATATCATAACCTACGAGGCGACGCTCCCTGGCGGGGCGGCGGCCTCCAGCGAGGCGGCGCCCTTCAGCGAGGCGAAGCTCTCCGGCGCGGGCGGGCCATTCACAGCTACGCGGGCCGCTTTTGTGACGCTGGAAGCCATGCAGCTGGCGGCGGCGTATATATGGGACGGCGCTACGCCGCCCACAGGATTGCAGGACGGCGATACCGTGACGATCTCCGGCTCGCCATCAGGCACACTGTACGTAGATGCAGGGATGACGATCGCCATACAGGGTTCGATAACACTGGCGAAACAGGGGATTAGCCTGAACATCGCTAAGGGCGCAACCGTCAAGTGGGGCGCGATTTACTGGGGGACGGCGACTGGCGCCCTCATAAGCGTCATCGACACTGTCAGCGGCGACATCAGCGTAGGCGGCGGCACTTTGGAAATTGGGCCGGGCGGATACATTTACAACACAAGCAACGGCATTGCCATTGCTTTAAGGTCAGCGGGCGCAGAAGTTGTCGTGTCGGGCAGAAGCACCGCAGAAGGCGGCGTTGTCCAGTCCGTCACCGGCTCCACCATTGAATGCGATGGGGCGGGCGCCATTGTCAGGGTAGAGGGCTACGGCTCAGTCATGAACGATGCGACGACAAATCTCCATCCTGCCATCAACATGATCAATGGGGCAAGCACCGACGACAATGTATTTGTAACCGGCAACGGCCGCGTTTGGGCCATGTCGGAGAGCGGGCGTAATTATGCCATCCAGACATTTGGCAATGTGGTGGTTAGCGGGGGCGATGTATACAGCGCCGCCCCCGACGGGCGCGCCATCAACCTGGTCGGGGTCAATTCCGTCGCCAAAATCAGCGGCGGCAAGGTACGCGCCGACGGCCAAAACGGTGTGGCCATCAGCACCGCGACTACCGGGAATACTGCGGAGTCTGTAGCGAACGCGTCTGCGGAAATAACGGGAGGCATGGTCACATCAGCGTCTAGCTATGCGGTCCGTGTACTGGGCAAAAATTCCAGAGTCACAGTCAGCAACGGCACGGTTTCATCCACCGTAGGCGGCGCTATATATGCCAATGGCGCTTCTGCATCCGTCACAGTCAGCAACGGCACGGTTTCATCCACCGTAGGCGACGCCATATATGCCAATGGCGCTTCTGCATCCGTCACAGTGAGCGGGGGCGTCGTTTCTGCGACGGACGGCGATGCGATCCACACAACGCAGCCAGGCTCGAATGTTGCGATAAGCGGGGGCGTCGTTTCGGCGACAGGCGGCGAAGCGATCTATACGTCGCAATCCGCAAATGTTGTGGTAAGCGGCGGCTTTGTTTTCGCTTATGGCGCGAGCATCGACAGTGTAGTGAAAAAATCCGGCTTCACACGCAGCGGCTCCAGCATTGTGGCCGCGTGGAACGAGGCGGAAAGCCCGCGTGTGTACGCCAAGGGCAAAGATAGCCATCTCATCTCCCAGCCCAACCAGGCCGGGACGGTAATATGGGATAACGATCTGGCGCTGCGCGGCGGCATCCGCTACAAAAACGGGGCAAACCAAGGTTTTTTCCCGCTGCCCATAAGGGTGACTACCGATTTTGGCCTGATTTTCAACGCAGCGGACGGAACGATGTGGCTTGACATAGATGGCGATTCGAGGCTGAATACCAATGCCGACACCCGGTATTCCGACGGCAAGGGCGCGACATGGGATAGTGAGCCGGGCGGGTCGGGCGTGCCGGGCGTCCTGAAGCTGAACGACTTCCATTGGTCGACAACGGCCCCCGCCGCGCTGACCATAATAGGCGACACGGTCATTGTGCCGACAGGGACCTGCACGGTTTACGCGAACTATATGGAGGGCGGCGAGCCGCATGCGGCCTATTACGGCATATACTCAGAGTCCGCGGACATTACAATCAATGGCAGCGGCGCGATAGCTGCCTGGTCAATAACGGCGGATACGTCGGGCGCCCCTGATCCAGGGATAGAGCTGCTGTGCGGGATACAGACCGGAGGCGATATTACCATTGAAAAGGGGACGCTGCTGGGCGCGGCGCCGAGCTTATACACACAGACGAAAACCCGCGGCGTGGCGTGCAGAGGCTTCGATATCAGCGGCGGCACATTGGAGGCTTTCGCTTTTGAAACTGCGCTTTCGGCCGATTCCATCGAGCTGCCTAGAGCGTACACATACTGGACAGGTACAGATGATCCATATGAAACAATGCAAATGCTCGCCCACCTGGGCGCAGGGACCTGTTACACCGGCACGGCCCCGTATGGCAGCGGCTATAACCACACCATCAAAGATACATTCATCAGGATTGCCACCGACCCATTTGCCATCGTCGATAATTCGCTTATAGCGGGCACGGCCGATGTGTCGCTCACAGGGCTAGCGGATGCGACGATCTCGCTTTATGGCGACATAAAAGTGGCTAACGCGCTTGCGGGCGTGGATGCCGGCCCATGGTTCGCCAATCTGCCGGCCGGTGTGGGCGTCAGGGCAAATGCGCCGGCTGGCGCGGACAGCATTACGCTCACATTTGCGGGGAGGCCCACAGCGGTATTCGAGGCGACATTCAACATCAGGATTCCGGCGGATGTGCTCACGGGCGGCTCGGCGCTTGCCGTAAGGTTCAACGCCAGCGCGAAGTTCAATATCACTGGCGCTGAGCCCGGGCCTGAACCTGGACCTGGGCCTGGACCCGGACCCGGACCTGGGCCTGGACCCGTGCCTACACCTGCGCCTTCTGTCTACACGATACGCTACTATCCCAACGGCGGCGCAGGGGAAGCGATACCGGATGCCAGGATGGAGGAAGGCAGCAGATACGCCATCCGGCCGAACACATTTGTTCGGAGCGGCTATGCGCCAAACGGCTGGAATACGGCTGAAGACGGAGCTGGCGACCCCTACGCCGATGACGCGATCGTCAATGTGCAGTCAGATATTGCCTTGTATGCGCAGTGGGCGTCTCTGAACGCCGGCCCGGACGACTGCAATATAGCGTACGACGCGAATGGCGGCACGGGCACAATGGCGCCTGACACCGTGAGGCAAGGCGACGATTATTCTATAAAAGCGAACGCTTTCACCCGCGCGGGCCATCTATTCGCCGGCTGGAATACGGAGGCCAGCGGGGACGGCGTATTTTACAGCGCCGATGCGCTCATCAATAAGGTGCGGAGGGGCATTACGCTGTATGCGCAATGGACGCCTGCCCCGGTGATATCCAAAGGCGCCGGCAAAGGGCTAATGCCCGGAGGCGCCAGCGGGCCAGTGGCCGGCACAGCTGGCGCAGTCGGCAGCGGGCCAATAAGCGGCGCCGAGGGCGCCGATAGCGCAAATCGGCCCGATGGCCCCTACGATCCCGAAGGGGCTGGGGCCAGCCAGTACACGCTTGCTGTGGCCCTTGGCGCGGGAGGCGGCAGCTACGCGCCGGGGATGATCGTGAACATTAAAGCTGATCCCGCCCCGAAAGGGCAGATGTTCGATAAATGGGTGATTACCGGCGGCGGCAGCCTGGCAGATGCGGACAGTGAGGAGACCACATACACGATGCCCGCAGGCAGCGCGACGCTTACCGCGACATATAAGGCGGCGGCATTGGCTGGGCCGCAATCAGCCCCATCACAGCAGGGGCCTAGCCCACAAACGGGCGATGACAGCAACCTGGCGGTGCTGCTAGTTTTCTGTCTGGCATCCATACTGGGGCTGGCTGGCATTTTCGCACGGTATAGGCGGCGCACACGCGCATAGCAGCGGTATAAGGTATAATCCGGGAGGCGCTGGGGGCGGTTACGCCCCCAGTGTCAACCGCAGAGCCAATCTGCCGTGTTTTTGATCTGTATCCCTTCATAGCTTTCCACAAAAGTCCTATCGTTTGTAATGATGAATTTTTCGTAGTTGTTTTGGATTGCCAAAAGGGGCGCAAGCTCACGCTCCAATGTTTTGGCGTCGCCTAAAGTTTCACAGACTTGAATATACATCTTATGGCTTGCTTTCTCCGCGATGAAATCGACCTCTTTTTCATCAACCTTGCCGACGAAAACATTATATCCG